>NZ_JBFTQY010000043.1:0-52037 GCF_056399245.1 Rhizobium sp. 01N447_2 | reverse complement strand
AGCGTCAGCACCTTTTCGTAAAGGGCGGCGTCATTGGTGACGAACATGCCGCCTTCGCCTGTCGTCAGCGTCTTGGTGCCGTGGAAGGAGAAGGTGCCGAAGGCGCCCATCGAGCCGGCGCGGCGGCCGTGCCAGACGGAGCCGACCGCTTCAGCTGCATCCTCGATCACCGGAATGCCCGTCCTGTTGCCGATTTCCAGCAGAGCATCCATGTCGCAGAGGTTGCCGTAGAGATGCGTGGCGATAATGGCCTTGGTCTTCGGCGTGATATGGCGCTCAACCTCCTCGGGATCAATGCACCACGTATCGGCAAGCACGTCGACAAAAACGGGTCTTGCGCCGAGGTGGACGATCGGCGAGACGGTGGCAACCCAGTTCGTATCGGCGAGGATCACTTCATCGCCTTCGCCGACGCCGAGCGCCGCCAAGCCCATGTGCATGGCGCCGGTGCAGCTCGAGGTCGCGATGGCAAAGCCACTGCCGAGATAGGTTTTGAAGTCGCGTTCGAAGCGGTTGAGATAGTCGTAGCAGCGCGCGCCCCAGCCGGTGGCGGCGGCATCGGCCGCATAATCCGTTTCGAGCTGGGTGATCGAAGGCTTGGTGTAGAAGATCCTGTTTGTCATGCCGCTAATTTCTGTTGAATTGAAATCAAGACGCAGGCGCCCGCCACGACGCTAGTTTTTGAAGCTGGCGCGAGGCTCACATGATGATGTGTCGGGAGAGATCGTGCTCGTGGAAGACGAGGTTGGGCAGGTAGCCAAGTGCTACGAAATACTCCCGGTCGCTATTGACGCTGACGAAGACGGCGGTGCTTTCCAGCGGACTGTCGCTGAGTTTCACCGTCACCTTCACCTTTCCGTTGAGGCCGAGTTCGCGCATCAGGCCTTCGAGAGCGGTGATTTCCGAGAAACCGCCGAGAAGCAGCGTATCGATGCCGATTGCCGAATTCACTTCGCTCACCAGCGTCTGGATGGCGACCATCAGGGGCAACCTTTCACGGAAACTGCGAATTTCCGGGTGGTTGAGCATCCCGCCCCACATGATGCGGGTATAGAGCTCATAGGCCTTGATGAAGTTCTTGCGCTCCGCCCAGAAGCGGAAGGCGACCGCCATGCGATTGAGCGTGAAGACCTTGCACATCTCGTCATACTTGAGACGCGTCTCGGGCGTGAGGGTCATCGCACCGCGCTTGACGCCCATATAGAGGAAATATTCAAGCCCGCCGCGATAGCGGTCCCAGCTCGTCATGACGTCGTTGGTGCCTTCTTGCGGACGGTCGCGGGCGATCGCCGAATTGACGATGGAGCGGTAGAACGGCCGCTGCAGGAAGGAGACCGCGCCCTGATCGAGGAAATGCGCAAGGAACGGGAACGGGTAGAAGCAGAATTCTCTTGGAATCCAGGCCGACCGCAGGGCTGACGAGCGATAGATCGCGATTTCCGGAAAGATGTGGCCTTCGCAGATATACTGGAAGACGTCGCCGAAGCTTCCATGCGGAAACTTCCGATCCTCCTCGACATTGTAGAACTTCGTGATGTCGGTTTTGGCGACTTCGTCGTAGAGGAACCACGGCGCATGGGCGCAGGTCACCTCCTGATTGTTGTCGAGATATCTGATGGTGTCGGCCACCGCATCGGCAATCAGCATGTCGTCGTCGGCGAGATAGATGAGGTATTCGCCCTCGCCGAGGCGCAGAGCGCTCGTGACGTTTGCCGCGGCGCCGGCATTGGTTTCACGTTTGTAGTAGCGGATCGGCTGCCCGCGGGCGATGAATTCCTCGACCACCTGCTGCGTGCCGTCCGTGGAGGCATTGTCGCAGATGACGATTTCGAAGGGAAAGGCGAACTTGTAGTCGTTCTCGCAGTAGGTCAGCGCGTTTCTGAGATAGGCTTCGCGGTTATAGGTCGGGATGCAGATGCTGAGTTTGATACCGCTCAAAGGCTTGTCTCCTGGCCGTAGCTGTCAAGCGCGGCGTCACGCTCGCTGATGATGCTCGGCGTGAACGGCCAGGCGATGGAAAAGGCGGGATCGTCCCAGCGGACGCCACGGGCAAGGTCCGGCACGTAGGTTTCCGACATTTGGTAAAAGAGTTCGCAATCATCCTCGAGCGTCAGGAAGCCGTGTGCGCATCCGGCAGGTATGTAGAAGGCGTTGTGCCTGATGGCATCGAGCTCGACGGAGGCCCATTTGAGATAGCTTGGCGAATCCGGTCTCAGATCGAGCGCCACGTCGAAGACCCTGCCGCGCGTGGCGCGCACCAGCTTCACCTCCGGCCGCGGTTGGGCTTGGTAGTGCATGCCGCGCAACGTCCCGCGCTTGCGGTTCTGCGAGACATTGCACTGCGGGTAGACGGGCACGAGACCTTGCGCCGCAAAGGTCTGCGCGTCGAAGGTTCGTGCGAACATTCCCCGGTCGTCGGAGCGCGCGTCGATTTCCACGACAAAGGCACCCGAAACCGCGGTCGGAAGGAATTTCATCCGAGCACCGTCAGTTCCGGCACGGCAACGGCGAAGCGCCCGCCCCAGGCGCCAACCCTGCTGTTGGCCGCAACGACCTCGTTCTTGATGTTCCAGGGCAGGATGAGGATATAATCCGGCTGAGTCTCGTCCATCTTCTCCGGCGCGTAGATCGGCAGTTTGCTCCCCGGCAGGAAATGCCCCTGCTTGTGCGGATTGCGGTCGACGACGTATTCGATGAGGTCGGTGCCGACGCCGCAGAAATTCAGCAGCGTGTTGCCCTTGGCGGCAGCGCCATAGGCGGCGACCTTCTTGCCGCTGCGTTTGGCTTCCGCGAGGAAGGCGAGCAGCCCATCCTTGATCGGCGCCACGCGGCTCTGGAAAGCCTCGTAGGTCTCGACCTTGTCGAAACCGGCGGCCGCCTCGTCGGCGCGGACCTTGGCAAGGCCGCGGCCGATTGCATGAACCATGGACGTTGCGCGGCAGGCAAGCACGCGGAGACTCCCGCCATGGGTCGGCAATTCTTCCACATCAAAGATCTTGAGGCCGTGCGCCGCGAACACCTTTTCGACGGCCAGCAACGACAGATAGTAGAAATGCTCGTGGTAGACAGTGTCGAACTGGATGTTTTCCATCAGCCGCAACAGATGCGGGAATTCGACGCTGACGACGCCGTCAGGCTTCAGTACGGCCGAAAGCCCACCGACGAAATCGTTGATGTCAGGCACATGCGCCAGCACGTTGTTGCCGATGACAATGTCGGCGGCAAGGCCGCGGGAGACGAGATCGGCAGCGGTTTCCTTGCCGAAGAAGCGCGCTTCCGTGGGAACGCCGATCTGCCGCGCCACTTCCGCAACGTTTTCAGCCGGCTCGATGCCGAGCACCGGCACGCCTGCTTCGACGAAATGCTTGAGCAGGTAGCCGTCATTGCTCGCCACCTCGATCACCTGCGATGCCTCGCTGAGACCGAAGCGCTCACGCGCCATGATCGTAAACTGGCGGGCATGCTCCACCCAGCCGTCGCTGTAGGAGGAGAAATAGGCATAGTGGCTGAAGATATCCTCCGGCGGAACGAAGGCATCGGCCTGCACCAGCCAGCATTCGGAGCAGACGAAGGCGCGCAGCGGATAGGATGGCTCGGGCAGTTTGAGCTGCTCCTCCGTCAGATAGGCATTGGCGAGCGGCGTCGAGCCCAAGTCGACGAAACGATGCTTCAGCGGGGCATCGCAAAACCGGCAATTGTGCGCTGTCATGATACTGCTTCCTCATATGCCGCGATCTGGCCGAGCGAGAAGGCGCGCATGTCTTCGCCCTCGCGATTGGCCTTGTACCAAGCGGCAGTCCAGTCGATGGTCTGTTGCAGGCTGAGGCGCGGGCGCCAGCCGATGGTGTCGAGCGCAAGCGCCGAGCTCAGCGTCAGCGCCGGCGCTTCCGGCAGATGTTCGCCAGGCGCCAGCCGCCACACGTCTTCGACGCAGTGTGCACGTCCGAGCGCTTCGGCGAGTTCGGAAACAGTGGCGAAGCTTTCGGGATGCGGACCGAAATTCAGTGCATCCGGCAGATCCCTGCCGCGCTGCTCGGTCAGCACCTCAGCGAAGCTCAGATAACCGCCAAGCGGCTCCAGCACGTGCTGCCAGGGGCGGATCGCCGCGGGATAGCGCAGCATGATCGGTTCGCCGCCTTCGAAAGCGCGGATGAAATCCGGGATCAGCCGGTCCTTCGACCAGTCGCCGCCGCCGATGACATTGCCGGCGCGGACCGTGGCGAGCCTGAGATCGCGCCCTTTGAAGAAACTGTCGCGGTAGCTCTGGCAGACGAGTTCCGTGCAGGCTTTTGAATTGCTGTAGGGGTCCTTGCCACCGAGCGTATCGGACTCGACGAAGGGGATGCCGCTGCCGTTATTGGCGTAAACCTTGTCGGAGGTGATGACCAGCACGGTCTTGACGGAAGGTGTCTGCCTGACCGCGTCGAGAACATTTGCCGTTCCCATGACATTGGTCGAAAAGGTCTCGACCGGGTTCTCATAAGAACGCCGCACCAGAGCCTGCGCCGCCATATGGATGACGATCTCCGGTTGGAAACTTCTCGAGAGAGCGAAAAGCGCCTCGGCATTGCGGATATCGACGATGTGATGGCCGCGATCGTCCCAGGGAGCAAGCTTGCGATAGAGCGATGGTTCGGTCTCGGGCGCCAGCGACACAGCGGTAACCTCAGCGCCGAGCCGTTCCAGCCACAGGGAAAGCCACGATCCCTTGAAGCCGGTATGTCCGGTCAGGAAAACCCGCCGCCCGTTCCAGAAGTCCGTCAGGCCCATAGTTTCCACGGCGCCTTCCCGGAATTCCAGAGCTCTTCTAGGTGGTTGCGCTCGCGAAGCGTATCCATCGGCTGCCAGAAACCGTCATGCTTGAAGGCGGCGAGCTGGTTGTTGGCGGCGAGCCACTCCAGCGGCCCGGCTTCCCAGATCGTGTCGTCGCTGGGAATGAGATCGACCACCGACGGGTCGAGCACGAAGAAGCCGCCATTGATGCGCTGGCCGTCGCCCCTCGGCTTCTCGATGAAGGAGGTGATGTACTGTCCCTCGATATTCGTGGCGCCGTAACGTCCGGGCGGGGTGACCGCGCACATCGTCGCCTTCAGGCCATGGCTGCGATGGAAGGCGACTTCGGCGGCGATATCGATGTCGCCGACGCCATCGCCATAGGTCACGCAGAAAGGTTCGCCGGGTGTCAGATGATCGCGAATGCGCGCAATACGCCCGCCGGTCATCGAATACATGCCGGTATCGACCACAGTCACGCGCCAGTTCGGTCGTTTGCCGCCGTGATAGTTGATGCTGTTGGAGGCGAGGTCGACGGTGATGTCGTTGTGGTGCAGAACAAGGTTTACGAAATACTCCTTGATCATATAACCCTTGTAGCCGGCGCAGATGATGAAATCATTGAGCCCGTGGTGGGCGTAGATGCTCATGATGTGCCAGAGGATCGGCATGCCGCCGACTTCGACCAGTGGCTTGGGGCGGATACTGGTTTCCTCGGCAAGGCGCGAACCAAGGCCACCGGCAAGAATTACGACTTTCATCCCAAGCGAACTCCAGAGTGTCTCGTCAAGCTCCGGCAGACCACCCTCAGAGCCATCCGGGCTCTCGACAGGCGGAACGGCCGTATGTTCATCCTTGCCCCGGTATCCGATTTCGTTCTTGTGCGAGGCTTGCGGTGGTGTGGGAACCGACAGCCGCGCGTTTCGCAGGCCATGCGTTGAGCAATGGAACAACTTGCCGTTCGGGACATCCCGTTTGGCCGAAGGCACGTCCTTCCCCCAGTTTTACGAGGAGCGCCAAGCGGGCGCAATTGATCCGACCAGACGCGGCCGATCCTGATAGGAAAGCGTCAGATAGCCGGCCGATTGCCCCCGGGCAAAGGCCCGGCGCGTCGGCCCGAAGAAAAAAATCCCACTTCGGAATCCCGAAATTCCCCCGCTTCGGGATTCCGAAATTCGACGCCTTTCGCGGGCTGTCGTCATGGAGGAATATCCAATGATTTCAATCCCGCAACCAATTTCGGGATTCCGAAGTGCTATATAGATTATGGTGGGAGTTCCCTGCCGCCACACCTTGGCCGGATGGTTGCGGTTAAGCCTCCAGACTAAGCTGGAGTGGAGTGTCGTCTGCCTCGGCGACCTTAGGCTTACGTTTTGTTGCCGCCCGGCGTGGTGGTTTGGTGGTCTTCTGCAGAGTGTCGGAGCCGAGCTCGTCTGACTCGCCGCTGGGCAGCAGCGGGTAAGCAGCAAGCACCGCGCCGGCAGAAGCTACCTCAATGACCGGCTTGGGGGGAGGCATTTCAACGGCCGGTTCGGCAGCTGACACCTCGCGCGCCTTTGGTGGCTGGGGGTTGCCGGCTGCGGACGTGGCGTATCGGATCATCGCAAGACTCCATTATGTTCGCTATATGTTCACATTTTGGAGTGAGGGAGTCAATGGAGGCCAGCTATCAAGAGCGGGGACGATCCTGGATCCACAATTCAGCCAGCGCGGCTATTCCGCCCAGATGCCACCCTGAGGAGACAACTGTTTCGTGAGGAGATCACGTTTGGGGTTGAGCGGCCGAGCATCTATGGCAGCCTTCGACAAGGCGCGCTGTGACGCCGTTGGCCAACTGGAATTGATGTCGCTCGGCCGATCTAGGCCCATGTTGCTCGATGGCGGCATTGGATAAAGAAATCTTACGCGCTTATCGTCCTCGGTCGCGAAAGAGCCTTGCCTGCCTTTTGCCCCTGCAGCTCGATGAAGTTGTAGCCGAGCCATGCCAAAGCATAGACGATCGGAATCGTAATAAACAGCGTCACCGCCCAGCGGGAAGGGTCGGTCATCGGATAATTCTGGATCAATGTGGCTATGACTGGCAGCATGACCAGAAGGTGAATCAGATAGGCGCCAAACGAAAGCTCCCCCAAGTGATGGCAGAATCTGTTGCCCAAGAACGCGCCGACTGGGCGCGCAACGTCCGCCACCACTCTGGGCAGCCTATCAACATGCACCAGTCCAAAGAACAAGGCGACGAGACAAACACGAACGGCTTGATGGAGCACGGTCATAGCGCCACCAATCGGAATCAGGACCAACAGCGTCGCAATGACAAATGCCAGATAGGCCCGCCCGTTCGGTTTCATCCATAAAGCGCCTGCCAGCAGCATTCCTGCAGCGAAAACGTGCATTTTCATCGGCAAGAATGTTGGCATTGGAAACCGCACACCAAGTCGATGAACGGCGAGTGCTGTTAAGACACTCAAGATTACGATGATGACGATGCCTTTCAGCCACCCAATCCGACCAATGATGATCATCAAGAACGGGAGAGCAACATAAAATTGCATCTCCAACCCGATGCTCCAGTCCGGCAAGGCAGTGCGATACGCGTACTGGGGGATCAGGCCGAATATAAATGTCAGGTGCGTTAGGTAGTTGGCGATGCTGCCGTCCACATAGCGCGTTGCTGCTTGCGGTGGTTTGCCGTTGAAGGCGTCAATAATCATCCGAGCATCGTAGAGGTAGGGACCCAGGGCGAGGGCGACCACCAGCAGAACGTAGTATAAGGGAGCGATGCGGCAGAATCGCCTTGTCCAAAAAAATCGCCAGGTATCGGTCGATTCCCATGGCTCTCTATCTCTGCGCAGTTGATAGTGAAACACCATCAGGAAGCCAGATAGCATTATAAAAAGGTCTACGCCGAGATCTGGATCGCCAATAACTGGTACCTCGAAACCGGTCAAAAGGTGTGCATGTCCGATCAAGACCCAAAGGGCCGCAATGCCGCGCATTCCATCCAAGCAGCCAATTCGGCCACCGCCTGCGACGTTACCCATGGCATTCTCCCGTTAAACATGTAGTCTTTGTGCATACCAACGGCTGGATATGCAAGCGCAGGCGACGGCCTTCAAAATTTTTTAGTCGATCCGATTTTGCCGTTGAGGCAACGTAATATTGATCGACGTTGGAGAGACCACATGCTGAGGGCAAAAGTGGCGCCAGACCACGCTTTATACGCGCAAGGCTACTCATATAAATTGGTGGCAGGGCGCATTCACAAAATTGATGCCGGAACGAAAATTATCCATGCGCACGGCAAAATTGGACCGCTTCCGCCTGCCTTCGAGAGCTTCAAGGGGATACTGCGCTGGCTCAAAGGTGTCCTGCGTCCGTAGCAGCGGCGGCGCGGCTTGGCAGTGCGAAGTGAAATCCGGATGCTCTCGAACTGCGTGCGACCTTGAGTCCATGGTGTCGTTGGCGAACGGAATGACCAAGGTGCGACCCACCAAACGCTTACGCAGATCGGCGGGAATACGCTTTACGAAGTGAGGAATTGGAGAGCCCTTAGGCGAACAAGCCTTTGAGCGCATCGTGACTGGCCTTTGTTGCAAGGCACCTGCGCAACTTTAGTTGGAAAGGCTTAACTCCTTGATCTTGGTAGCGATCAAGAATGGAATGGTGCCCAGAAGAGGACGGGTCTCAATTGTGTGTCCG
This sequence comes from Rhizobium sp. 01N447_2, assembly GCF_056399245.1. NCBI lineage: Bacteria > Pseudomonadati > Pseudomonadota > Alphaproteobacteria > Hyphomicrobiales > Rhizobiaceae > Rhizobium > Rhizobium sp. 01N447_2. The sequence continues at coordinate 43,565 of NZ_JBFTQY010000043.1, read as the reverse complement.
ATATTGAAATCATACGGCTATTTATCCGTTTCTCGCTTCGTTGTGGGGCAGTCCTGTGTAGCAGTTTAGCCTTGACCATTCAAGTTTAGAAGCGCGCCGCACCGCAGTCAGGCGTACCACCCTTGTCGGTTCACCTAGAAATGTCGCCCGTTGTCTCGGCCAAAACTTCGTTCAGGGCGTACGCCACATTGTTCCGAATGATGAAGCGGGTAATAGGACTTGCGCTTTGTGCCACAGCGTTAAGGCGGGATCGGATTTCCTCGGCCCAAGCCTTCTCCTCGGGCAAGTCATGTTGGAGATTGCCATGGCCGTATCGCGTTTTCAGGGCGAGCAGGACGAGGCGTTGGTGTGAAGGGTGCAGGTCTAGCAAAGAAGTAACAAATTCATTTGGATCGATTTTCGCTAGAACCGGCACACTATAAAGGTCACCAGCGTTTTGTCCGACGTTAAGTCTGCGGTAGAATAAAGCTGGGTCCGATTTCATATCCGCAAGGATTCCGCTCGCCAATTCAGGCAAACGATCCTGTGCTGCAGCCTTCCTCTTTTCCAGTAGGTACTGAAAGACTTCTTGGAACTGTGGCGTGGTGACGTCCTGGAAACCTAGCCCGTCGTTCCCCGTTCTGCTCGTTTCCAAGTAATCCCCATTATGCCGCAGCGGCTCTATACGAGCGCTCCGATACAGCTCGTCGACATAAGTTTTGCATTCGCCGACAATCGTCTCTGGGTTGCGCGAAATTACTTCAATGCGCGATAACCAAAGTCTCAAGCCAAATACGTGGAGGACTTCGCCCGACTTATAGTAATCGCGCCTCGCAAATGCAGCTTCCATCTTATCGAGCGCCACGTTGAAATCTTGTTCAGACCGCTCGAATGCGTGCCAGACAGTACGCCAAGGGTCCTCATCCGCAGCCGTAATGAAGAATGAGCTTGCGTTAACGTCGGCATTTATTCGCGTTTCGTCCACAAGCCCCTTCGTGAGAATATCAGATAGAGTCTCGTCCGACAGCAGTGACGACCCAAGTTCCACTGATGGGTATCGCGCTTCGGCGAGGGAAATGGCGGGCAAGGCGGTCGCTTCCTGAGATCTCCGCATTTGCGCGCTAATCAATTGGTTCCGGCGCTTATCGATGTCCGCTGAGGTCAACCTCCCAGCTTTGACCTCGAACGATAGCGCAAAGAGAAGGCCCAGTAGAGCCTTCATTGCCTCTTCATGATCGCGGTGCTTTGCCGACAGGGAGATGAAAATGCGCTCGAAATCCCAGATCGTTTGCTGAAGAATGCGCAGATTGTTGAACCCGGCTTGGTGATAGAGTTCCGCAACATAACCCGAATGCTTCTGCAGAACGGTTCTGGTCAACGAGTATTCCGTGTTGCTGAGAAATTCGGACAGCGCTTCGTCGAAAGCCGACTGCAGCTTGAGTGTCTTCCCTATCAGCTTCTCTCTGACGCGCGCATAGTCGCCTGACTTGTCAATTTCATCCTCGTTCGCAATGATTATAACCTTGCGGTCCTCATGCTCGACGAAGTGATTTATGTAACCGAGAACACTGTTGATTGGTGCCACGCATCGTTCAAGGTCATCGAAAATAAAGACGTCCGCTCTCGTTCTTCCAATTACATCTTTCGCACCAACCTCCGTGCTAACGTTAAAAAACCTCGCGCCTGTCTTTAGTATTTCGCCAGCTACGCGAGCTGCTTTACTGTCGAGCAGGGGATAAGCGGCGCGGAAGAGCGCGTGATCGATTTCAGCCAATGACGTGAGACCATAGAGGCTTACGTACGCGTACGATGTTCCAGCCTCGGTTAGCGGCTTCATGAACTGCTTGACGAGAAACGTTTTGCCGATGCCCCATGGACCATCCAAAAGGACAGCGTAGTGCGGCGGCTTAGTGAAATTTATATAATACTTGAGGAAGGATTTAACGTGCTGATTGGGGTCCATGAAGGTCTCGTGTTTGCAGGGGCGCTAGATCACATCAAAAGCTGAAATGCGTTGGCGGAGGAAGTGCCGTAATGCAATTACGATGTCGAGCGAACGGGACACCCCGATGTGTCAGGCGGGTTAGCGTTGCGCGGCCAACGTCAGGGGCAGTCCGCAATTACGGAGGGTTACGAATTAGAACTAGTGAGAGCGCACCTTTACATCCCGTCAACCCCTGATAGACATGGAGACATCATTTAACGCGGTGCTGTCGGAACTATGAAACGTCTTATTGACCTGTCCAACGATGAAGCGCGCGTGTTTTTTCTCAGAGGATCAAGTTATTTCAACGGGGACTTTCCAGAATATATTAATTTTGAACCTCTATTACAAAGTGTCTCTGGCGTCTTAAATGATGGCTTCTATGCCGATTATAAGAAACACGATCCGGGCCGCCAATACGGCGTGAACTATAGCTTTGTCACGAACAAAGACGGTCGGTTTGCGTGGCGACCTTTCGAACTAATGAACCCGGCAATATACGTCTCCTTGGTCAATCTCATCTGCAAATCGGAAAACTGGAAACACATTCAGGGCAGTTTCGAAGATTATGAAACGGGAACCGTAGAATGTAGCAGCGCTCCTATGGTCTCGGATAATGCGGAAACCGATAAGGCCGTTCAGGTTCAGAGTTGGTGGCAACGTTTAGAGCAACGGTCGCTCTTGAGTTCGTTGGAGTTCAGCCACGTTTTGCATACTGACGTTTCAGATTGTTACGGATCGCTTTACACCCACAGCATCTCGTGGGCACTGCACGGGCTTGAGGTTGCAAAGCAAAAAGACAACGCCAGCAAGCTTGGGAACGATATCGACCGGCACATTCAGTCAAGCAGGTTTGGTCAGACCAATGGTATTTCTCAAGGCTCCGTTCTGATGGATTTCGTTGCGGAGATGGTGCTGGGCTACGTAGATAAGCTCGTATCGGGCGACTTGCCCACTTCGACGGATTATCGGATTCTGCGCTACCGTGACGACTATAGAATTTTCACCAATAGCGACGAACGGGCGGAATCAATTCTAAAGCTGATCAGCGAAAAGTTACGTTCGGTCGGTATGAAGCTGAACACCAGTAAGACATCGCTAACAACCAATGCTGTTTCCGGATCTGTGAAAGAAGACAAGTTGGCGGGGATCGAGCTGCAAGACCTGGGCGACGCGAACGCCAAGACCGTTCAAAAGCAGCTTCTAAGACTTCACGCGTTCGGAAGAAGGTTTCCTAACAGTGGTGCCTTGCGCCGATTGGTAGGTGAGTTCCACTCTAAAATCACTAAACAAAAGATTCCGCCTGACGACCTTGAGGTTCAAATTGCCATCGCTACCGACATTGCATTTGTTTCGCCGCTCACTTTCCCAGCGGTCGCGGGGATTCTCAGCCACCTGATATCGCTGGCATCTTCTCAGGAAGATAAGTCCCGTCTGTGGGCGCTCGTTCAAAAGAAAATGGCACGAGTCCCACACAATGGATATCTCGAAATATGGTTGCAACGCGTCACGAAGCCGAAGGCGGTGGGGATCGAATTCATCAGCGGCGAACCGATATGTAAAATCGTGAACGGCGACCTCGCAGCGTTGTGGAATAATGACTGGGTGTCGAGTAAAAAACTTGTGGCTGCGATGGATGTGTCTCAAATCCTCATTAAGCAGCCCGAGGAAGCGCCTGAGGTGATGCCTCCCGAGGAAATCGAACTGTTCAACAAGAACGCAATTATGTACTGACACGAGAAATCGACGATTTTCGGCGCTCGACTACGCGCTGTTTCATAAGCTGCTCAAGCTGGATGGACATAGGTAGCAAGCGGCTGCGTGCTGCTTTTCAAGTAGCCTAGCGCGGGACGATGTGCTTCGTCAGGTAGGCCAACGTTGCCGCCATCTGGTGGAGGATCGACAAGATGGATGCAAAGTCAGGCGTTGGGGCAGGGACAGCCGTCTGAGTGCGCCGATGCTCAGCATATGCAGTGACGACCATCTCACACACATTGGCGGTTTCCACGGTATCTACCAGCGTGGCAATGCGAATAGCTTGGCCTTCGTTCAGGAAGAATTCGCCGGTAGGCCGACCTCCCATTGCGTCTGAGGGCTTCTCTACGATGGGTAGGGCTCCATAGCGTGCGAGTTCATCAGCGTGCCGCCTGATGAGGTCTCGTATCTTTGCTGCGCGCGCGTAGGCGAGCCGTCTAGCGAGTTCGAGGTCATGGATGCGCGGCTCGGCGTCCACCATGTGCAGCGTGACAGAAGTCGTCATAATCGGATTTTTCCTTGAGATTTCGACCGAGTGGCCTTGAATAGACTAGGCGCGTTGGCGCGCAGCCACGGTAATCGGTCAAAGACAAATAGTGGGAAGGCGTGCAGCAAATTCAAAAGGCGAGCTTATGGCCCGCCTTGTGGATGGTCGAAGATCAAGGGGACGTGACCGTGTCACGCGCTGGCGAATTCGTCGGGAGACGCGCGCTGCGGCTTTCTACTATGCACCATACCCATCCCTTTCGAGATGAAAAGCTCGTACCGCGCTGTCTCCAGATACAAAGAGAAATGGCGGATCTCGATGGTGAACGCTCCGAATGAGAATGTCATGTAAGTTAATCCTTGGCGATTTGTGCGACTATTCGCGAGGTATGAATAGGCTGGGCGTACGGTCGGCGTCAAGCGAAAAATAGAAATTATATAACGATATCAATTACGTAAGCGAGAATGAGCACGGTGAGCGAATGCGMGGTAGTCGTTTGGAAGCCGAAGACAGACGGACGCACAGATGCACCCGGTTTATTCGAAAGACACAATATTGAAGGGCGGGCTTGCCTCCGCTAGCACAGCATACTAGTCAGCCCGTCAGTCGCGCTCTGCGCTCTTGTCCGCTTTGACTTGGCGGTTTGGCGGACGAGCAGCACAGGGCGCGGCCTGTCGTTTCTAAATGCAGCAAAGCCGCCCATTGTGGAGCGGCTCTGTGCTTGCCAGCTGCTGGCGCGGTTGCTTGTTCCTGAGCTTTAGAGCCTGTCAGACCCGTTCGATGACGCGGGATACCTGCACAGCGGACCATGTGCCACCTCTCGGCGTGGCTATGCCCATGGCGTTCAGCGTCTCAGCGATCTTGGCGAGCGACTGCTTAGCGTCGCGTAGCGGGCCAATCACCTTGATCAACCGCTGCGCCTCGGCGTTGGCCTTCTCTTGAATAGCCACGTTACGCTTCATCGTCGTGTCCCTCAGTCCGCCCAGCTTTACGCCTCGGTCCTTTGCCGCGCGCAACGCCGCCTTTGTGCGCTCGCTGATGAATGTGCGCTCTTGCTCAGCCAGTGCCGCGTAGATGTGGAGCTGGAACTTGTCAGCGCGCGGCATCTGAGCCACGCGGAGCTTCACCTTCTTGTCATCCATGAGCGAAGAGATGAAGGCAACCTTACGGCTGAGACGGTCGAGCTTGGCCACAAGGAGTTCAGCGCCTGTCTTGCGCACCAAACCAAGGGCCTTGGCCAGTTCGGGCCGGTCGTTGTCGCTGCCTGACAGGACATCTTGGAACTGCCCTAAGATCTCGTAAGGCACCTCAGAGAAGTTGTTTAGGAAGATATCGATGTCGCGTTGCTGCGCTTCTAGGCCTAGACCGCTCTTGCCCTGGTCTTCAGTGGATACCCGTGTGTAGATGACGTAACGCTGCACTTGGTCTCTCCCTGTTGTGCCTGTTATGGAGAGATAGAGAGCGGCGTTACAAATGTCAACGGACGTTGTGTATGTTATGAAAACGGTTCGGCGTGGCTGCTGGGGACCGGCCATGCGCCTAGCATAAGGAGAGCAGGAGGAGGCGCGGTGCGCGTCAGACCCCAAGGGCTGAGGCGTTATCCCGCGCTGCGGCCTGTCAAGGATGAGCGCAGAGCGCGGGCCTATCGCTAGCCAAAGTGCGCCCATGGCGGGCCTCGGGTCTCTGTCTGCCGGAATGTCCAGCAACAGCAGAAGGACCGCACAAGGACAGCCGTGGGCAAGCTGCATGTCCCGCATCAAGCGTGATCGCGAGCGCCGAGGGCGATGCAGTGCGAGAGGCGGGTGGAACGAGGGATGGAGAATACAACGATCAACCCACGATCAAATGTCACTCAGGGCCGACGGGGAGTTTTCAGAAATTCTAATATCATAAGAGGCCGCACATTTTTGCTTCCGTGAACATCGAGCGCCGCGCACTGCTAATAAAATTTCCGGCCACGGTTTAAGCCGCGCGTGCTTGTCCTTCTATCTCGGGACTTCTTCACGCTGGCTCTAGTTAGCGCTTGGGGTCGTATGCTGCACCGTACGATGTACGGATTGCACCGCGCTGCACCTTCAGCCCTGCCTTACGCACCATCTGCAACACATACTCAACGTCGATCCCACGGGCTTCAGCAATCTCGGTAGAATGCCGACCTTCCTTGAACTCCTGCACAATGAGGGCGTTGCGCGCGGCCACCTGCTGAGATTTGGCGTTGCCGTTAGCCTTCCATACAGTCGCGCTCGAATATCCTGTGAGGGTGACAATCTCAGCATTGTTCTTGCCTTCTGCCGAAAGTGCACGGATGCGGTCCAGGTCTGCCTTCGGCCGGGCCTCCTGCTTCCGGTAGGTAATCTCTCCATCTCTGGCGAGTTCTTCAAGAATGCGGCTGACGCTCGTCGAGTCGCAATCCATTCGCTTGGCAATCTCGAATGGTCGGAGACCCTGAACATGGAACGCCTTCAAGCTGTCGCGATCGATGGTATTACGGTCGAGCGTGATGCCAGCCGAAAGCAAGACCGTACGCGCGCACGCCACTGTGCATCCCACTTCGGCAGCAATCGCCGGGGTGTTGTAACCTGCGCGGTGCAGGGCAAAGATATAGTCGTGGTCGAATGTGCGCACTGAGGCCCGTAGCTCGATGCCTTCCTCCATGAGGATGCGCTTCACTGTCTCGCGTCTTGTGCGATAGGTCTTAGCGAGGGAGGCCAGCGTCGCCCCGTTGCGGTAGGCCTTGCAAAGGTCTGCGCGACCCATTGCGAACCGTTCAGACCGACGCCGTCGCAGGTCGCCCCTGTTGCGCTCGGTTCGCCTGGCCCTGCCATTTACCTTCTTGGTATTCCAGATGAGGTTGGAGAGGAGGTTGCAAGCCGGTGTGTCGTTCAGGTGGAGAGATTCGAAACCTTCAGGGCACGGCCCTCGGTGGGCTTCGAGCACGAGCCTATGCACCTGCTTCGGAGGCTGTCGACCTTCGGGCGTGGTCAGGATGATGTAGATGTAGCCTGTGCGGTGAAGATACGGATCAACAATCGCGCCCGTGGTGGCGACTCTAATGCGTCCATGCGTACTGGCTTCGTGCGTCGGGATGCTCGGGATTGTTGCCCATTCTTCATCTGCAAGCGCGGCGTGGCCCGCCTCTTCGATAGGTTGTGTCATGTGGCGAGATCTTCCTAAGATGTCAGGAGCTATTGACCAGAGGCTAGCTTGCTCTGCTGGGTCTTGAGGCTTTGGAACGACGAGAAGCCCTGCATTCCAGCGCCAACAAGTCCGGTGGCTAGATTGCCGAAGGACGGCCCCTTTGCCTTCGGGACTTTGTGCACGGTGTCGACGTAGGCCGATGCTGACGCCTGACGCTTGGCCATGTTGTCCAGCGCGTCCCACGTAAGGTTCTGCGTGCTTGCGGCCTGACGGTCAGCTTCTTGTCGGTCGAGGTCGGCCATGAGGCTTTCGACGGAAAGACCAGCTTGTCCTTCAGACGCAGATTCGTTCTCCTGCTCCGCCCGTACGCGCTGGTATTCCGTGTCCATGGTGAAGGAGTCTTGGGCCTGAGCTTGGTTCTTCTGGACTTCCTGCTGCTGCAGGACGTTCTGCTCAGAGCTAAATGTTGCCTGAGCGTTCGCCACGTTTTTGGCGTACATTTTATTCTGGTTGTCGGCTTCTTGCTGCTGCTGGGCGTAGCCGCCGAGGGCTTGAGCCACGCCGAGACCCGCAGTCAATACGCCCATGGTAACGGGTTCGCACATGGCTAGTCCTTTATGTGAAGTAGTTGGGTGAAGGGGGTTTAGGAGAAAGCGCGAGCCACGAGGCTGCGCACTGAGACCCAAGGGAAGCTGTCGGCTAGTCCTGTAGGATCGGGGAGGCACACGCCGGGAATACCTGCGGAGTTGATGCCTGGAGCAAGTATGATGGCCTTCTTGACCGCATAGACGCGAGAGAGATTTGACACCCTATAGTCGGGGAAGCGCGCGGGTGTTCTCCACTCTTCGCCATCGAGGGTAACAGTCTCCAGCAGTTCGGCCGCGAAGGTGCGAGCACGCAGGGCGGTAACGCGGCGCTTGATCACCTTGCCGTCAACCGCCAGCTGAACCACCTTGTTGGCGTCGGGCTTGACCGGTCGGCCCGTGCCGATGCGGAGCACTCGGGCTTGCATATTGATAGCGTAATGCGGGGCTTCTTCGATTGCTCGGAAGCCTTCTTGTAGGTCGGGCATCGTGCGTGGGGGCTTTCTTGTGGCACTCGCGTAGCTGACGCGCACGTGCACGCATCCAGAGTAAATGGGTGTTTATGGCCGGCTCTTTGTCAGCTCGCGGCGGGCGCAGCTTCTGCGTCAAAGGCTTGGCCTCGGGTATTGTTGCGCCGGGCTTGATACGGGCGCTGGTGGCCTTGCGGGAGACCACGGATTAACGCCGGGTACTGACAAAGCCGCGTCTATGGTCGATCGGTTTGTTTGCGTGGCTGCTGTAGGCTCGGGCTGTCAGCTATGAACGGAGAAGATGATATCTGTAAGGTTTCTTCCTTCATCCCCTTTGCCTTCCAAGCCCCTGTCGCTAGAGCACTGGGCTAGGCGTCATGCTTGGCCTTAAGCTAGCTATGGAAGGGTTCGTTCCCTACTGCTCTATCAGGGAGCTTTGAACCCTACACTCAAGAGCAGGGGTCTTATTGCTTACCGCTATCATTGGTGTCTTTGGAGCTTATCATCAAGAGTGTCACTTTCGATCGCGAGTGAGGGCGCGGTCCCTGAACTAGCAGCGGACTTGGAAATCTATTCGTCCGCGCTTTGCTCCAGCCCGACGTTCGAGGCCAATGGCGATTTGCCGACTCGCGGCGCGCTGCTGCTGCGTGTTGTGGCGTTGGTGGTGCATGGGTTTGGCGGGAGATAGGATGTGCTTCAACGACTCCCTACGGCTCGCTCTGTGCCCGTCTCTATGTGATCTGCTGGGCCAGCGAAGGAGCAGCGTTGTGCTGGTTCGCGGTAGTCGCGGGGTCGCAGTGTCGAATAGGAGAAGTACGGACGGCCTGATCGTATGTCCTAAAAAGGGGTCTTATTTCTCAGTACCAAGAGAGTCGGTTTTGGTCGAACGCTTGATAGCGAGGTTTTTAGATCAGATGCACTAGCGCGCCTAGGCTCTGCATTTGTGCCTACCCACAAGAGTGTCGGAATTGATCCGTATGCATCCAGACCGGCGCTCTTATCTCCTTTGCTAAGATACTGGAGAGTGCGTCATACCTCCATAAGAGGCGTCTTATTCATTTCGGGTGGAGCTTCGAAGCAATCCTCCCTCCAGCCCTCAACCGCCCACTGCTGATAGGACGGAAACTGTGCTACACCTTTTAAGATGAAACCTAAGACCTCGACCAGCGCCGGTTGGCACACCAGGATCATGGGTCCTCTCGTGTTCGTCGGTGCGGCTACAGCCGGCTTGGCTGCCTTTCTCACCAACGTTGGCAACATACAGGGATCGCTTGAGGGGCTTTGGAAGCAACCCCCGGTCCTCATTGCAGAACTCAGTTTGAGGGATGTCGAAGTAGGCCGTCTTGCTAATTCTCCCAATCAGGTCGTTGCAATGGGTGTGGTGGAGAACAAGAATGGTGGAGCGGCTGAGGGATGTGTTGCTGAACTGGAAATAAAACACTTAACTACCAATTCCGAGGAGTACTACGAACTAAGCGGCGCAAAGCAAAATTCAATTTCCGGGACTTATAATGACAGCTTCGTAATTCCAAACGGGTCGCGTTCTTTGAAGTTTTCATCGGCATTTACATATGACCTGAAAACCGTCTCAACAAAAAAATACACTGGCAAGATTAGGATTAGCTGCAACAAAACAATAACGAACTACGTTCCCGTAGATCTGTTCTTTTTATTGCAGGAGGAGGAAGAGTTTATCCACGGCTGACCAAATTAGACGTTTTGCGAAGCTCACTTTATGGGAAGGCAGACTTGTTATTTAAGGCTAAGATTTTGGCCTTCGAGCACTCTAAACCAGTGACGTATTGACATCTGAAGCCGGTCCACTTCGTCGTCCGCGAGTACTCCGCAATGCGCAATCGTGCCTCGCAGCATGTTCAATCCATGCAACGCGCGGTTCATCGAATCTACACTTCGCAGCATCCCCGCAAAGTCCGACCAATTAGCACGCATAACGTCTGCCAGACGCCTCGAATAGGTGACGTCCCAATATTAGCCCGGCTACTTTCCGTCCTTGCGGAAAGCCGCATACGCCATGGCTGCTGCATCAGCCAGATTAGTTTCCGGCGCGTTTTCACATATCTTGCGGACAGCGCCACGTATTCCTTCGGCGTCGGTACTTTGCCCTACCATGTGAGAAGATGTCGCGTAATTGAKACCGGTCCAAAAGCCCCAAAGCCAACCGCTGCCTTCATTCACAGTGCTTGGTGTTGACAGCCAGTATGCGCAGCTTCGCAAACCTATGCCTATCAGGAATGTATTCTCGGAACGAGCTGGCGTCCCAACCGCCACTAAAAGGATGCCAAGTGCTGCCCATGTTTTCTGCATAGCGTTTACTGCCACCCTCTATTAGCTCAACGGTTTCAAGAGAACGGACCGGTCTATTCCCTCTCCCGCTCGATAACCCCCAGCAAGGTGTAAAGCAAATCATCAGCCAGCTTTTCGGACGTCATCTCACGTTTAGTGCCCCCAGTGCTGTCAACGTATGAAGTGGCCCCTTCTCGGACCAGCAGATACGGTATCTTCACGGATTTTTTGAGCACCGCTTTCTCGAACGACGCATAAAAGCCTGGCATCTTCGGAAAGCCCTTGAAATACTTTGCCTCTAAATAAACGTTCTCAATAGAGTTCGAGTATTGTGGTGACCATGAAATGATCAAATGCACGCCACGCGCACCGCTTACAATCGCGAAATCACCTTTGTCTACGAATTTTATTCCGAGGTTCGGCATCTCGACGGCGCGTTCCGCAATGGTACTTTTCACCGTCTTGAAAGCGGCACGCGCTGCATTGACCCCTTTATCGCTTCTAAGGAATTGTTCTTGTAATTCCTTAAGCGCCTCAGACCTTTGGTGGCGAGCAGCCCTATCTACAAAAGTCTCCTCGCGAAAGTTAGCGCCTAGTTCTGTGGCGCGCGCCTCAATCACGGCCGCCGCACCTTGAGAACCCCAGCGCTCTAAATCGACGTACAATCGCGTTTTAGGAACCCATGCGGGCATTGTCCGCTTTGCCTCAGTGGGGATGAAGACTGTGAAATCCCATCCGTCTTGCAAAGATCGGTTCTTGATCGCACCCATCTCCACGCGGGTCCAGGGAGTTTGGCCCCAGGTTTCTCGATAGAGCACGACGACTAGTCGCGCCTTTTGTGCATAAACCTCGCTAAATGCCTCCTGACCGTCTCGACCGGCAATCTCTTTCTGCCGTTCTGAATATATGAATGTTTTCAGACGATCGGACAGTAAGTCGTTTAGTTCCGTCGCGATGGCTTCATCTTGAGCGGCAAAAGAAAAGGCGACATCGTACTCGAAGTTCTCAACCATCAGATTAGCGTATTATGCAAATATACGCTCGCAAGGCGCTTTCGTAAGCCTCGGATGGATATCCACAGGTTGTAGAGCACCTGCCTACCTTGCAATGCCTACATCTATGCGATTGCGCTTGCCTACTATTTGAACTGGAAGCCTTCGAGGCGCTCATCGCCCGCCGTTTATTTCCCTTGTCTTCCAAAATAATAAGAATTGTCTGACACAGCGCGCGCCAAAGCCACCCGCCTCAGCCTACGCTGATCTGAACCCGCAGCGCGCCTCCCCACATGACGCGCTGCGTTCTGCTATGCTACTGCCGCTTTATGCGTCTGTCAGCTGCTCGGCCTTTGGCACGCTGTCGGCCATCCCTTTGAGGTCGAGCTTTGAGATAGCCTCAAGCATCTCGGTTGTTTCCGCATGATGATATCCAGCTGCGTCACTTTCAGCAGCGTGGCCTTGAATCACATCAACCAAGCGGATGTTGCACTTCGAGACGCGCGGAAGCTCCGACTTAAACCAATGCCTGAACGAATGCGTCGGTCCCTTACGCTTGTCGGTGATACCCAATCCGCGTACCCAAGTGCCTACCCGATTACTGACACCCTTCGAAGGGTGCTTCTGATCGTCTCGCAGCTGGATTGCCGCCTTGCCCTTGCTGCCGCCGTAGAACAACGGGCCCTTGCCGCGTGTCTTTACGAACTCAAGGAAGCCATCTGCAATGAGGTCAGGGTGTAGTGGTACAATCCTCTCCGATCCTTCGTTCTTAAGCGACCCGCCGTCCGGTGCGGTGGTGATATTGAGACAGGGGTTACCAGCATCATCGGTGATGACCATGGTTGCCCAAAGCTGCGCTATCTCTGCGACACGCGAGCCTGTCTGGGCTTGGAGCCACGGTATCCAACGGAGGTGCGCAAGCGTTTCCTTACGCGCGGCACTGAGTATAAGCGCCACCTCGGGGCGGGTGAAAGGCAAACGCCTTGTCCCTGCCACGGCCTTCTGTGGTGCCTTCACGCCTTCGAAGGGATTGCGGTTGATACCGGTCGTCTCGCTGTCTCTGAGACCGAAGCGATATAGCGTGTTGAGCGCGGCGAGGTAGGTTGTCGAGATCTTCTTAAGGCCTTCAGCTATAAGCGCGTCCTTCCAGCGCAGGGCGTCGGCACGCTCAACCCGGTGCGGATCATCGTGCCCTACGAACTTCGTAAAGCGCGCCAAGTAGCCGCGCCATGTCGAAATCGTAGAAGCAGCGCGCTTGTCCGCCGCCTTCCAGCGGTCGAAGAGATCGTCGAAGGTCTTGACGTACTCATCGGTCGAGCGCCGCGCGGCGGTGGTCTTGGCTTTCCATTGCGGGTATTGCGCCGCGTAAGGGTCGGTCGCGTAGTTTCCGTGGCTGCGCTGCGCGAGCGTTTCCGCCACCCGCCTCAAGGTCGCCGGTAGCCCTTCGACCAGATCCCGATAGGACTTCTCTGACAGCACCAAGGCGCGGGCGGACAGGAAAGCGTCAAGGTCGACGATGCGGCTAACACGTGCGACGGCGGCGGCTCTGCCCTGGGGCGTCAGCGTTCGAATGCCCTCTTCGGCGTCGGTGATCATGTCCTGCCACTCGGAAAGCTCGCTCCACTCCTCGACCCCATCGTCCACGACAATCTTATGGCGCGCCGGGGGATCGGCCTCATACTGGGCAAGGAGTGCTTTGTGGATCTCGCCCAACAAAGAGGTGATATCCATATGGGAAAGATCTTCAGGCCCGCGCTGCGCTGCATCTAGGAATGCTTCGACATGGCCTAAGGCTGCGGCATGACGAACTTTAGCCAGTCGCGAGACGGGAGCGCCGAGGGAAAAGGTGATCATATCGCCTAGCGTGACCGTGACCATGTAGGTGGCGCTGTCCGGTGCGGTCGTTTCGGGAAGGTAGATCGAGAGCTTTTTGCCGCGCAAAAGGGGCAGGAGAGCGGTAGGCACGCGCTTCTTAAATTGCTCGTTCTTCGTGCCAGCGCGCTTCATCGGTCGGGAGATCCGCATTACCATTGTGGGGCGCTCCTGTGTGACAGTGAGGAGCAGTCAACCCCTTGAAATGCTATTATAATAACGATTTCAAGGGGGACTAAAACGGATGGTGCCCAGAAGAGGACTCGAACCTCCACACCCTTTCGGGTACCAGCACCTGAAGCTGGCGCGTCTACCAATTCCGCCATCTGGGCGACGGAGAGCGATGTAAGGGGGTGGCCCCTGACTGTCAACTGGGTTTTTGAAGTTTTTCTGACAGTTGGCGAAAAAGCAGCCGATCACATGCAAGGGAGCGCCGAAGGGTCGGCATAGCGCTCCGGTTGGCACGCCCTATATAGAGGAAATATCGAAAGGAATGCATCATGCTTGCTCCCCGCACGCTTCTGCTCGCTGGCCTTCTCGCCATTCTCACGCCCGCCATCGCCGGGGCCGATTCGCTGAAGCTGGGCAAGCCGGGGGTCGGGCCGCTCAATACGGGGTCGACGCTCTGCGATTTTCGCGGCTGCTTCGGGTTCGGGCCGCAGCAATGGCATCGTCCCGCCTATGTCCAGCCGAACTACCGTCCGCGCGGCGCGGGGCCAACCTATTACCGGCCGGGCGCTGCCGGGCCGCCGCAGCTGACCTATGATCCGCCGCCGGTGCAAAGGGTGCAGCCGAAGGCGCGCGACATGAACAGCCATGCCGCCTGGTGCAGCAACGAGTACCGCTCCTACAATCCGAGGACGGATCGTTTCCTCACCTATGAGGGCATCTACAAGACCTGCCGCTCGCCCTATCGCTGATCGTCGTGATCAGCTTTCGAGCGAGGCGCGGTCGACGTGGCCGAGATCGCGGCCGGGCTCGACGATGTCGCGGACCCGCTGTTTCAGCTCCCTCGGTCCGGGAAAACCGCCGTCGCGCTTGCGCTCCCAGATCAGATCGCCATTGACGCGGATCTCGAAATTGCCGCCGGTGGCGGGGATCAGCGCCACTTCGCCGAGGCTGTCGGAAAAAGTATGCAGCAGCTCCTGCGCCATCCAGCTGGCGCGCAGCAGCCAGTTGCACTGGGTGCAGTAGAGGATCGTGACGCGGGCTTTTTCGGTCATGGCGATATCCTTTCGTTTGCTGAGATTTAAGCCCTGTGGCGCGTGCGCGCAATCGCCCTCGCAGAGGATGATGCCGAAAAGTGTAAGCGGTTTTCGGGCGACATCATGCTCTAACTATTTAATTAAGAACAGGATTCAGATTTTTGGCCGAACCGGCCTAAAGCCTGAATCCTGTTCTGGCGTCTTGCGCGCCGCCCTCCGGCATGGTCTCTTCCCGTGGTCGGCCATACCAGGAAGAGCCTATGCGCGTCGCAGTCATCGAAAACATGCGGAATACCGGCCTCGGCGCGCTTGCCGCCGCTCTCGACGAGGCCGGCGCGGAGATCGAGTGGTTCCGGGTGTGGCAGGACGGCATCCTGCCGAAAGATATATCCGGCCATGACGCGCTGGTCGTTCTCGGCGGTGAGCAGAGCGCGCTGGATGACGAAACCCACCCCTACTTGCCGGAGCTCGTCCGGCTCACGCGCCGCTTCGGCGATGCCGGCAAGGCCGTGCTCGGCATCTGCCTCGGCAGCCAGATCCTCGCCCGCGCCTATGGCGCCGACAATCACTTAGGGATCGCTCGGGAATTCGGCTGGCACGGGATCGGCGTCACCGCCGAGGGCCGGGCCGATCCGCTGCTGTCGGCGCTTGGCGGCGAGTTCACCATCTTCGAATGGCATGCCGATACGTTTTCGCTGCCCGAAGGCGCGGTGCGCCTCGCCTCGAGCCTTGTCGCCGAAAACCAGGCCTTCCGCATCGGCCGCGCCGTCTATGGCACCCAGTTCCATTTCGAGGCCAATTCAGCGGTCGTCGCGCAATGGAAAGCCGAATTCCCCGATACGATTGCGCGCATCGCGCCGGGCTGGCTGGAGAACCATGCCGAGCTGGCGGCAAGGCATGCCGGAGCCGCCGATGCTGCAGGCCTTGCCATCGCGCGTGCCTGGGTCAGCCTGATCGAGAGGCAAGAGGTTGAAATGCTGTCGCAGGCCTCGGCGTGAGAGGCGGTGCGATGCCGGCCAGCGAACGCGAAAAGATGGCGGCAGGCGAATGGTATTGCTGCCTCGATGATGAACTCGATCTCTTGCGCCAGCAGGCGCGCGTAGCCGTCCATGCGCACAATACGCTGCCGCCGGATGAGCGCGGCGCGATGGCGCCAGCCCTGAAGGCGCTCTTTGCTCAGGCTGCGCCTAATGTCTTCATCGAGGCGCCGTTTCACTGCTCCTACGGCATCAATATCACTCTCGGCGAACGCGTCTATTTCAATGCCGGCTGCACCATTCTCGATTCCGGCAGGGTGACGATCGGCGACCGCAGCATGTTCGGCCCCGGCGTGCAGATCTATTGCGCCGAGCATCACAAGGAGCCGGCACTGCGCAGCACCGGCATCGAGATCGCCCGACCTGTCACCATCGGCAGCGATGTCTGGATCGGCGGCTGCGCCATCATCCTCGGCGGCGTCACGATCGGCGACGGCGCAATTGTCGGCGCCGGTGCGGTGGTGACCAGGGATGTGCCGGCCGGCGCAACCGTGGTCGGCAATCCAGCCCGCATCCGCTAGAGCAATTCCAGCAAAAGTGCGTAGCGGTTTTGCGTCCGGAATTGCGTGAAAACAAAGAGATAGAGCATTTCCGTGATTCGGAGAAAAAGGGAAATGCTCTAACGCCGGCAAGGCCGGCCATTCCGCGATGATCTTGCCATCTCGACAGCGGCGAAAGTTCCGCTAGATCAGAAGACGAAACGGGAGGACATCATGAGCGTGCGAACCTTACCCACGGAAGGCGGCTGCCGTTGCGGCCGGGTGCGATTGAAGATCAGCGCCCCACCGCTGCTCACCATGGCCTGTCATTGCACAGGGTGCCAGAAGATGACATCAAGCGCCTATTCGCTGAGTGCGGCTATCCCGAGCGAAGGCTTCGAGGTGACGCAGGGCGAGCCGGTGATCGGCGGCCTGCATGGTGCCACGAAGCATTATTTCTGCCCGCATTGCATGAGCTGGATGTTCACCCGGCCGGAAGGCATGGACTGGTTCGTCAATCTGCGCGCGACCATGCTCGACGATCCGAGCTGGTTCACGCCCTTCATCGAGACCTGGACGAGCGAGAAGCTGTCCTTCGCCGAGACCGGCGCGGTGTACAGCTACGAGGCGCTGCCCGAGATGGAGGCCTATGAGGGGCTGGTGAAGGAGTATATGGGCAGCGGATGAGGCTCAGAAGCCCTGGAAGAGAAAGTCGACGGCAGCGATAATGCGATCGCTGTCGGCGGTAAGATCCGCCACCACTTTTCCAATTTCCGCGGTCGGGACCGATGCCATGCGCTGGGTGGCCATGACATAGGTTTCACTCTCAATAGGAAAGCGTGGGTTCAGTCGCGAGATCGACCAGCTCAGTTCCTGTACTGGATGCAACGGAACCATGACGCGCGAAGGCAGATCGTCAAGCAGATTGGCCTGAAGATCGATGGCCAGGAGATTTCCGCTTTTGAGGTGATAGACGTGAAGGCGTGCCACCAGAGCATTCCAGGAAAAGTGCGAAGCGGTTTTCCGTCAGGAATTGCGTAAAAGCAAAACTTAGAGCGGTTCTACGCTTCCGTGAACGTTGAACCGCTCTAAAACTGACGGTATTTGGCGAAGGGCAAGCCGTGCTTTTCAACATATTCGTTTTCCAGACGGATAGCCTCGGCGTTCTCGATACGCCAAAGCCGCTCGCGCTCCGCCTTTATGGCCTTTGCAATGCCATCTTCCGCCGCCCGGGAAATGTTGATCTGGAGCTCGCGCGCCTGGGAGACGAGACCTTCGTCAAGAGACAGGTTCGCTGCTTTTCTTGGCTGCTGAGCCATAACGATCTCCTCAACTTTATGCGCACATTGTATGCGCATAAGATGGCGTTGAGAAGCGTTATTCGTCGCCCATCTTCAATGCCGCGATGAAGGCTTCCTGGGGAATCTCCACCTTGCCGAACTGGCGCATGCGCTTCTTGCCGGCCTTCTGCTTGTCGAGCAGCTTGCGCTTGCGGGTGGCGTCGCCGCCGTAGCATTTCGCGGTCACGTCCTTGCGCAGCGCCKAGATCGTCTCGCGGGCAATGACGTTGCCGCCGATTGCGGCCTGGATCGGGATCTTGAACATGTGCTTCGGGATCAGCTCCTTGAGCTTCTCGCACATGTCGCGGCCGCGCTTTTCGGCAGCCGTCCGGTGCACCATCATCGACAGCGCGTCGACCGGTTCGCCGTTGACGAGGATCGACATCTTCACGAGGTTGCCCTCGCGGTGGTCGGTCAGCGTGTAGTCGAAGGAGGCATAGCCCTTCGAGATCGACTTCAGCCGGTCGTAGAAATCGAACACGACTTCGTTGAGCGGCAGGTCGTAGGTCAGCATCGCGCGCGTGCCGACATAGGTGAGTTCGATCTGAATGCCGCGCCGGTCCTGGCAGAGCTTCAGGATGCTGCCGAGATAATCGTCGGGCGTCAGGATCGTCGCGCGGATCCACGGTTCATGGATTTCCGAGATCTTGACGACATCGGGCATGTCGGCCGGGTTGTGCAGCTCGCGCTCCGTGCCGTCGGTCATGTACATCTTGTAGACGACCGACGGTGCGGTGGCGATGAGGTCGAGGTCGAACTCGCGCTCCAGCCGTTCCTGGATGATTTCGAGATGCAGCAGGCCGAGGAAACCGCAGCGGAAACCGAAACCGAGAGCCGCCGACGATTCCATCTCGAAGGAGAAGGAGGCGTCGTTGAGGCGAAGCTTGCCCATGGCGGCGCGCAGATCCTCGAAATCGGCGGCATCGACCGGGAAGAGGCCGCAGAACACCACCGGCTGCGCCGGCTTGAAGCCCGGCAGCGCCTGGGCCGTCGGCCGCTTGTCTTCGGTGATCGTATCGCCGACGCGGGTATCGGCCACTTCCTTGATCGAGGCGGTGATGAAGCCGATCTCGCCGGGGCCGAGGCGGTCGATGTTGACCATCTTCGGCGTCAGCACGCCGACGCGCTCCACCTGGTATTTTGCATCGGTGCCCATCATCCGCACCGTCTGGCCCTTGGTCAGCACGCCGTCGATGACGCGGACCAGAACCATGACGCCGAGATAGGCGTCGTACCAGCTGTCGACGAGCAGCGCCTTCAGCGGCGCCTTTTCGCCGCCGGGACTCTTCGGCGCCGGCAGCTTGTGGACGATCGCTTCCAGCACATCGGGAATGCCAAGGCCGGTCTTTGCCGAAATCAGCACCGCCTCCGAAGCGTCGATGCCGATCACTTCCTCGATCTGTTCCTTGATGCGGTCGGGTTCGGCCGCCGGCAGGTCGATCTTGTTGAGGACGGTGACGATCTCGTGATTGTTGTCGATCGCCTGGTAGACGTTGGCGAGCGTCTGCGCTTCGACGCCCTGGCTGGCGTCGACGACAAGCAGCGAACCCTCACAGGCCGACAGCGACCGTGAGACTTCATAGGCGAAGTCGACATGGCCGGGCGTGTCGATCAGGTTGAGAATGTATTTCTCGCCGTTGTTCGCCTGGTAATGCAGGCGCACGGTCTGGGCCTTGATGGTGATGCCGCGCTCGCGCTCGATATCCATATTGTCGAGCACCTGCTCGGACATTTCGCGCTCGGCAAGGCCGCCCGTCGTCTGGATCAGGCGGTCGGCCAGCGTCGATTTGCCGTGGTCGATATGGGCCACGATCGAAAAGTTGCGGATATGGGACAGCGGAGTGGTGGAATTGGTGCTCATGCGCGCCATATAGCAGCGCCGCCCCCTGCCGCAAAGCGGTAATTATCCCGCTGTTTACGCTATTTCGTCCTGTGTCGGTCGCCTATCAGACCGGCCACGTCTCCAGCCGCCAGGCGGAATCCCAGAACATCCATTCATATTGCGAGGCGCGCACGAAGACATCGGTCATCTGCGCCCGTTCCACCGGCGATGCGGTGCGCGCGGCGATGTCGGTCAGCGCGATCACCTCACGGGCACCGGCGGCAAATTGCGGATCGCCATAGGTGTTGATCCAGGCCTGGAAGGCATTGCCCTCGATAACAGGCCGGTTCTTGATCGCTTCGCCGACGTGCCAGTAAATCCAGAAGCAGGGAAGGATGGAGGACAGCGCCACCGCGTAGGAACTGTGATAGGCGGTGGCAAGCAGGAAGTTCGTATAGGCAAAGCCGGCAGGCGAGGGTTCGGCTGATGTGACGTCCGCAGACGTGATGCCGAACTGGGTGAGGAAGCCGGCATGCAGGCCCTGCTCGACGGTGATCGCCTTCTGCGCCGAACCGAGGAAACGCAGGACCTGCGCATTGTCGGGCGCCTTGGCCGCGACGATCGCAAGGCATCGCGCATAATGCTTCAGGTAGAGCGCATCCTGCAGGATGTAGTGCCGGAACACCTCGGGCGGCAGCGTGCCGTCCGAAAGGCGCTGCAGCAGCGGCAAGACCTCGATTTCGGCCATGATCGGAGCGATCCTGTCCCAGGCGGCAGCCGTGAAGCTTCCCGTCGTGTCCGTGCTCTGCGTGCTGGCGTCCATCACTCTCTCCTCGGATTACGCCGCCATATATGGACGGCGCAGCGGCGAAAGCAAGGCGCGTTTGGCCGCTTTTCATAGGCACTTGATTCCATCATCGGATAATGTATTTCTCTTATAGTGGAATCACGGGGCTGGAAAATGGAACCGGAACTCGAACAGGCGATCGGCATCCGCATTCGCACGCTGCGGCAGGAAAAGGCTCTGACGCTCGATGATCTTGCTGCGGCTTCCGGCGTCAGCCGGGCGATGATCTCGCGCATTGAGCGGGCGGAGGCGAGCCCGACCGCCTCGCTGCTGGCAAGGATCTGCGCCGCGCTCGGCCTGTCGCTGTCGGCCTTCTTTGCGGAGGAGGGGCAGGCCTCGCCGCTCGCCCGGAGGCAGGAACAGCAGGTCTGGCGCGATCCGGAGACCGGTTATCTCAGGCGGTCTGTTTCACCCCCGGGCACCGCTTCCGATGTCGATATCGTCGAGGTTGAATTCCCGGCCGGCGCCCGCGTCAGCTTCCCCTCGCATGCGAGCGCCCATGGCATGACGCAGCATATTTGGCTGTTCGACGGCGAGCTGGAGATGACGGCGGGTGAGACCGTCTACCGGCTGCGCCCGGGCGATTGCCTCTTCATGCCGGTCGGCGAGGGTCACGTCTTCCACAATCCCGGCGACGCGCCGGCGCGCTATTGCGTCGTGCTCGATCGCGGCGGCCGATAACAGCTTTCATTTCAGGAGAACAGCATGCCTGCCATTCGTACCCTTTCCGCCGAGGAGGCCCGCGCCGCCATTCCAGCCCTTTCGCAGGTGCTTGTCGATTGCGTCGCTGGCGGTGCCTCCGTCGGCTTCATGCAGCCCTATGGGCCTGAAGATGCCGAGCCCTACTGGCGCGATGTCGCCGATGCCGTTGCAACGGGCGGCAACTTGCTGCTGGTCGCTGAACTCGACGGCAGGATCGTCGGCACGGTGCAGGTGGGTGCCGCGCAGATGCCGAACCAGCCGCATCGCGGCGATCTGAAGAAGCTGCTGGTGCATCGCTCGGCCCGCGGCAGGGGGCTAGCCCGGCTGCTGATGGATGCCGCCGAACGCGAGGCGGCAAGCCGCGGCAAGACCCTGCTCGTGCTCGACACGGCAACCGGCAGCGATGCCGAGGCGATCTATCCGCGCTTGGGCTGGCAGCGCGTCGGCGTCATCCCCGACTATGCGCTGTGGCCGGAAGGCGGTTTCTGCGCCACCACCCTGTTTTACAAACGGCTCGCCTGATTGCGCCGGTCCCGCTCAGGCCGGCCTGGCGAAGACAGGAAGCGCGCCGCCAAGCGTCGTGCCCGCCGTCCATTGCGCGGCATTCCAGCCGAATTGTCGCGCCGCTTCGATATTTTCGGCCATATCGTCGATGAAGGCGATTTCGCCGGGCAGCACGCCGGCCCGCTCGGTCGCCATCCGGAAGAAATCGGGAGAAGGCTTGCTGTGCCCGAGTGCTGCGGAATAGATGATGTCGTCGAAATGCGCGTTAAGGCCGATCTGCTCCATCAGGTAGCGTGCCCGCCTATGTTCCTGGTTGGTCGCCAGCAAGAGGGTGATGCCGCTTTGCCTGAGAGCGGCGAGTTCTTCGAGCAGATTGCGGTCGAGGCGGGAATCGTTTTCGAACCAGTAGTCGATCAGTGTTTCGGCGCTGAGATGGGGCGCGATCTTTGCCAGAACGTCAGCGAGCCTCGGCTCCAGCGCCTCGCGGCCGATGATGATATCGCGCCAGTGGGTCTGAAAGAATTCCTGCTGCAGCAGGTCGACCCGCAGCCCGAGATCACGCTCGAGGTAGGTGAAGAGAGGCAGGCCGTCGGCGGGACGACCATGAATGAGCACGCCGTCGACATCGACCATCAGCACTTTCATGCAGAAAATTTCCTGGTTCTCAAAACAGCGGCGAAGGTGGCGTCATTATTCCAGACGATCAAGAGCCCGCGCCGCTTTTTTGTCAGGGCCGAGCCGTGTAAATCTCCATTGTCAATCAAGGGCAGGATCTGAAATGCGCGTCATCTATTCCGAGGATCACAAGCTGCGCGATGCCAGGACCGAGCTGCACGCTGGCCAGCTGGTGACGCCCTTCGAGGCGCCGTTTCGCGCCGAATGGATCCTGGCGGCGGTCAAGCAGGCGGGTTTTGCCGATGTCGTGGCACCGGATGCGCATGGACTGGAAACGGCTCGAAAAGTGCATGATCCCGCCTATTTGGATTTTCTCGCCACCGTCTGGGACCGCTGGGTGGCGGCCGGTTTTACAGGAGAGGCGATCGCCAATTCCTTTGCCGTTCGCCGCACCAGCCAGCGCGTGCCCGACAATATCGTCGGCGCGATCGGCCACTACGCCAATGCCGCCGATACTTCGATCACCAAGGGCTCCTACGAGGCGGCGATCGCTTCGATGCGCTGCGCGATCACAGGCGTCGACTGGCTGAATGCCGGCAATCGCTTCGCCTTCGCGCTCTGCCGCCCGCCCGGCCACCATGCCGGCATCGATCTCTTCGGCGGTTACTGCTTCATCAACAATTCGGGCGTCGCGGCGCAGCGGCTGCTCGACCATGGTGCGAGGAAAGTCGCCGTGCTGGATGTCGATTTCCACCATGGCAACGGCACGCAGGATCTCTTCTATCACAGAGGCGATGTCTTCACCGCCTCGCTGCATGGCGATCCCATGCAGGCCTTTCCCTATTTCCTCGGCCATGCCGACGAGGAAGGCGAGGGGGAGGGTGCAGGTAGCAACCGCAACTATCCGATGCTGCCGGGCACGCCTTGGGATGTCTGGTCTTCGGCCCTTGCCGATGCGCTGGCCCGCATCAAGGCCTTCGGCGCCGAGGCGATCGTCGTGGCACTCGGCGTCGATACTTTCGAGCGCGATCCGATCTCCTTCTTCAGCCTCACCTCCGACGATTTTACCCGCATGGGCGCGATGATAGCAGCCGCCGGCCTGCCGGTGCTCGCCTGCATGGAGGGCGGCTACGGCGTGCCGGAGATCGGCCTCAACGTCGCCAATGTCCTCAAGGGTCTGGAAGCCTGATCCTTGCCGATGACCGACGAGACCGTTCCATCCGATATCCCGACATCACGCATGCTGAGCTGGGCGCGCAACTCCGCTATCTATCGCCTGGAKCGGCGGATGATGACGGAAAAGCAGCTGTTTGACGCCATCACCCGCAAGGCGAAGGAGAAATTCGAGGATATCAGCGCGGCGCAACTCAAGGCCATCGCCGATTTCGCCGTCAAATTTGCCTCTGACAACAAGGTGCTCGACGACAGCGCCTATGCGGAGATCAGCACGCGTTCGGCCGTGCGCGGCGGTAAATCGAAGCGCGCGATCGCCCAGAAGCTTGCTGCCAAGGGCGTCTCCAGCGACAAGGTCGAGGCGGCGCTTGAAGAGGCAGACGATCTCTATGCGGCAGCGATATTTGCCCGCAAGCGCGCCTTCGGCCCCTTCCGCCGGGTCGAGCTCGACGAAAAGCGAAAGGCGAAAGAGCTTTCGGCTTTTGCCCGCAACGGCTTCAGCTTCGACATCGGCAGGAAGGTCTTTGAAATGAGCTTCGAAGACGCCGAAGAGGTCATCCTTGCCGGCCGTCGCTGATATTGCATCAAGGCTTTTGCTGGCTGGTTAGCGCCGATGGCTGCCCCTCACCCTAACCCTCTCCCCGTAAAAAAACGGGGAGAGGGGACGCGCCTTGCGAGAGCGAGTGGGGAACGGAGAGGGCGCGGCATGGTCCTTTCGCCCCGCCTGCGGGGAGAAGGTGCCGGCAGGCGGATGAGGGGCTGCCACCGGCGATCTCCCGCGCCGCCGGCCAATCCTTGGCATTCCTCAGCATCAGCGCTCTTGATCCCGGCATGAAAAGATTGAATTTGGTTCTCCCCCCGTCTTCGGCTTAGAACCGCGCCAGGATCGGGGGCCACATGGACATCAAGAATATCGAGACCGGGATGGATGGCGCAGCCTTGATTGCGCAGCCGGGCATATCGCCGGCTTCGGGCGGCTTGGCGGCCGGGGTCGTGATGTGCCTGATGTCGATGTCGTCGATCCAGTTCGGTGCGGCACTGTCGTCGTCAGCCATTGCGACCTATGGCGTTGCCGGCGCTACCTGGCTGCGGCTTGCTTTTGCGGCGATCATCCTTGCCGTCGTCGTCAGGCCTTCGGTGCTGCGTTATACCAGCGCCCAATGGCGGGCGACGTTGCTGCTCGGCACGACGACCGCTGCCATGACGCTCTGCTTCTTCGCGGCGATCCAGCGGCTGCCGCTCGGTCTGGCGATCGCCATCGATTTCCTCGGGCCGCTCTCGGTCGCTGTCTTCGGTTATGGCCTGACCTGGCGGCTCACCTGGCCGTTGATTGCTGCTGCCGGCATTCTCTTCCTCGCCCATGACGGCGAAGGCTGGGTCGGCAATCTCCCGGGCGTCCTCTTTGCCCTCGGCTCGGCTGTGGGATGGGCGGTCTATATCCTGCTGACGAAGAAGGTCGGCGCTGCCTTCAAGGGGCTGGAAGGTCTCTCGATGTCGCTGCTCGTTGCCGGCCTCGTCGCAACACCCTTCGGTCTGGCGGAGACGGCGGGCGCCTTCACGCTGAAGGGACTGGTCGAGGTCCTTGGCCTTGCCATCCTCGTGCCGCTGCTGCCCTATGCGCTGGAGATGGTGGCGCTGCGGCGCATGCCGGCGGCTTCCTTCGGCATCCTGATGAGCCTCGAACCGGCGATCGGCGCCCTTGCCGGCTTTCTGATCCTCGCCCAGCCGATGACCGTGCTGCAGATGCTGGGAACGGCGCTCGTCGTGGCGGCCAGCGCCGGCGCCACCGCCTCGGCGGCGAAGACCTAGAGCAATTCCAGCGAAAGTGCCCAGCGGTTTTGCGTCCGGATTGCGTGAAAACAAAAAGATGGAGCAGGATGCCTGCACTATTTCGTTAATTTAGATCAGGCGGGTTTGCGCGTGGGATCGTCGAGTGCCGGATTGTAGAACAGCGACAGCACCAGGCTCTTGGCGATCCGTTCCGCCGTCGCCATGAACCAGGCCTTGGCCTCCGGCGACGGGGCGATGTCGTCGAGCGTTGCAGCAAACAGCGACAGCCACTTCGGGAAGAGATCAGGCGTCAGATTGGCCACATGAGTATGCGCCTGCACCGGCTTGCCGCCATAGGCGCCGCTGCGAAAGGCAACGGCCGACCAGAAGCTCTTCATCTTCGTCATATGCTGCGGCCAGCGCCCGGACAGCTTGGCGTCGAACACCGGGCCGAGATCGGGATGCGTTAGCACGCGTGCGTAAAAGGTCTCGACCAGCCTGTCGATGAAGGCCGCGTCGACGCCCATGTCCCGCATCTCCGCCTCCGCCCTTTCGCGGATCGCCGCGACATGAGCAGGGCGGCCCTGAATGTCATTGTCCATTCCAAAACCCCGGCGCCGCGTGATGCGGCGCCCTCTCATATAGGTGTTTATGCCACTGCGCCAAAGTCGTCCGTGCCGCTTGCGGCAATCTGTCAGCCAGCTTGCCGTACGCACTTGACCGGCATCGCACGGTTCTTTAGATTTAGAATTATTCTAAAAAATTGGAGAGAGTCATGCTGGCGCGGTTTTTCAGATCCTCGAAACGATCTTTCGACTCGCTGTCCGAGCAGGAAATCCTTGCCCTTGGGATCGCCTCCGAGGAAGACGATGCCCGCATTTATCTTGCCTATGCCGACAGGCTGCGCCGCGAATTTCCGGCCTCGGCCAAGGTCTTCGAGGACATGGCCGAGGTCGAGGATACGCATCGCAAGTCGTTGATCGAGATCCATCGCCAGCGTTTCGGCGAGCGCATTCCGTTGATCCGGCGCGAGCATGTAGAGGGCTTCTACGAGCGCAAGCCGGACTGGCTCAGGGCAAACCTTACGCTGGATGCGATGCGCAGGGAAACCGAGGCGATGGAGGAGCAGGCCTATCGTTTCTATGTCGAGGCGGCAAAACGGACCTCTGACGCATCGACGCGCCAGCTTCTCGGTGATCTCGCCCTCGCCGAACAGGGGCATGAGGATATCGCCCGCATGCTGGGCGACAAACATACGCCCGAAGACGTCAAGCACGACGAGGACGCGACGGTGCATCGGCAATTCGTGCTGACCTATGTGCAGCCGGGTCTTGCCGGGCTGATGGACGGCTCGGTCTCGACGCTGGCGCCGATCTTCGCCGCCGCCTTCGCAACGCAAGATACCTGGCAGACCTTCCTCGTCGGCCTTTCAGCCTCCGTCGGCGCCGGCATTTCGATGGGCTTCACCGAGGCCGCCCATGACGACGGCAAGATCTCCGGCAGAGGCTCGCCGATCAAGCGCGGACTTGCCTGCGGCATCATGACGGCGCTCGGCGGTCTCGGCCACGCGCTGCCCTATCTGATCCCGCATTTCTGGACGGCAACGATCACCGCCGCCGTCGTCGTTTTCTTCGAGCTCTGGGCGATCGCCTTCATCCAGAACCGTTACATGGAAACCCCCTTCCTGCGCGCCGCCTTCCAGGTGGTGCTCGGCGGCGGCCTAGTGCTCGGCGCCGGTATCCTGATCGGGAATGGGTGAGGAGCGGTCGGGCGCAGCCCGAGCAATCGATCCAGCGAATCGATTGCAGCGACGAACGCCCTGAGCCCAAAGCGAAGGGCCGGGAGACGGTGCGGCATCCCAAACCAACAATACAAAAAGGCCGGCAAATCGCCGGCCTTTTTCACATTCTCTATTGCAACCTTTACCGCAGCGCGCCGACCAGGACGTCGCGGCCGTTCTCGATGGTGACCCAGCGGCCGGCATTGTAGCTCGACTGGCGCTTGACGAAGGAATAGGGCGTTCCAAACCACGGCTTGACGTCGGAGGCGAGGTTGTCGAGCACGAAATCGCCCTCGGCGGTGCGCAGCGTCAGCACCGCATGGCCTTCGCCATCCGGCTTGCGCACGACGGTCATCAGCAGATCGGCAGCCGAAAAGCCACGCTGGATCAGCATGCGGCGCTTCAGCAGCGCGAAATCCTCGCAGTCGCCGGCAGTGGTCGGATAGGCCCAGACCTCATCCTTGCCGTAGATCTCCTTGTCGGTCATCGGCGTGATCGTGCGGTTGACCGTGGCGTTGACCGAACGCACGACCGACCAGCTTGCAGCGGTCATGGCGACCGGGCCGGAATTGCGGTTTGCACCGCATTCACTGCGGTGGATCTGACAGAAATCGTAGTGACCGATCGGCTGTGAGGTGGCATTGCCTGTCACCATGGAAGCATTTCTGCTGGGGGCCGGTATGGCGGCCGTCGCCATCGCAAACATGGCCATCATGGCCACAAAGATACCCTTGATCCGCACGCCCGCTCTTTCCTCGCATCGCCCCTTATTTATTAACAAAGTGTTAATGGAGAGGGCCGGAAAGAGTCAATCGTTACTTCTTGGGAGCGCCTTGCAACTCGTCGACATGGTTAAAATGCAACAAGCCCGGGAGCTTACTTTCGGCCGATGCTATTCAGGCGGGCATCTGCCTATTTGTTGATGAACGGATGATGCCTTTGACGGCACTCAAGAGAAGCGCGATATCGCCAGGGCGGGAAAGGCGATGGTCGCCGTCGCGGATGAAGGTCAGCACCACGTCGTCGGCGGGAAGATGCTCGACCAGTTTCATCGCATGCGCATGCGGCACGTCAGGGTCTTTCATGCCTTGGAGGATGTGCACCGGGCAGCCCGTTTCGATAATGCCGTCGAGCACCCGGTTCTCGCGGCCGTCCTCGATCAGCGCCCGTGTATAGATGTTCGGTTCCGGGCTGTATTGCGAACGCTCTTCGAAATAGCCGCGCTCGGCCAGCGACTTCAGCTCCTTGGCCTTGAGGTTCGGCTCGACCAACTCGGAGGTGAAATCGGGCGCCGGCGCGATCAGCACCATCCCTGCGAGCTTTGGCCCTGCGAGCTTTGGGCCACCCTGCCGTACAAGCTCCTGCGCCAGCCTGAGCGCGATCCAGCCGCCCATCGAGGAGCCGACGAGGATCACGCGTTCGGGGGCGACATGGCGGATGACGGCAAGCGCCTCCTCCAGCCAGCGCGAGATCGTGCCGTCGCCGAAGCTGCCGCCGGAAAGCCCGTGGCCGGAATAATCGAGGCGGATGCAGGCAAGCCCAAGTTCCGCCGCCAGCCCGTCGAGTTCCACCGCCTTGGTGCCGCTCATGTCGGAGCGGTAGCCGGACAGCCAGACGAGTGCCGGTGCGCCATTGCCGCCCTGTGCCGGGCGGACGAGCATGGCGATCTCACGCGCCGCCTCACCCTCGCCGACCGTCAGGAACTGCGGCTGGACATTGGACAACTGATCGGACATCGGCGAAACTCCTGTTGTTTTGGCCTATAAAACAGATTCTTGGCAGGCTGACAGCGGGTGATTTTTCCGCTAAAGGATGATATTGACTCCGTTGCAGCGATGACGCGACACGTTTGTGCACCCCTGATTGGGAGCGCGATGCTGCAACGTTCCGAAACAACGCGAGGAGAATACGACCATTCGCAGACCTTTTAAAACCGACGCGCCCGTGAAGGACGGACCGCGCTCGAACCGTGAAATCCGCATTCCCAAAGTCCAGCTGATCGGGGCTGACGGAGAGAATATGGGCGTCGTGCCTACCGACCAGGCCTTGAGAATGGCGGAAGAAGCCGGCCTCGATCTCGTCGAAATTTCCCCAAATGTCGAACCGCCAGTGTGCAAGATCCTCGATCTGGGCAAGCTGAAATATGCCAACCAGAAGAAGGCCGCCGAGGCGCGCAAAAAGCAGAAGATCGTCGAAGTCAAAGAAATCAAGATGCGCCCGAACATCGACACCCATGATTATGAGGTGAAGATGAAGGCGATGGGTCGCTTCTTCGACGAAGGCGACAAGGTCAAGGTGACGCTGAAGTTCCGCGGCCGTGAAATGGCCCACCAGGAACTCGGCATGAAGCTTCTGCAGCAAGTCAAGGCCGATACGATCGAGTTCGCCAAGGTCGAAGCTGAGCCCAAGCTCGAAGGCCGCCAGATGATGATGGTGCTGGCGCCGAAGTAAGCGCCAGGCAGTTTTTCGCCCAAGGCCGTCCGCAAGGGCGGCTTTTGTGCTTTCTGCCACCATATTTTTGGATGCGCGAAGATTCCTCCGCGGCCCCGTTGCACTTTCATGACGCTGCGGTTATAAGCGCGCGTCCGAACTGACCGGCAGGGCATGCCGTGGCAGTTTCGAATGCTTGCGGAACGGTTCGTCGCCGATGCCGCAGATCAACAACAAACGCTCCCGCACCTTGTTGCGACGGCCGGAGAACCGGACTTCGCGAGAAGGGCTTTTTTGATAAAGCGCGCAGGGAGGACAGAAGGAGTAGCAAAATGCCCAAGATGAAGACGAAGTCCTCTGCCAAGAAGCGGTTCAAGATCACCGCAACCGGCAAGGTCAAGGCTGCCGCTGCTGGCAAGCGCCATGGCATGATCAAGCGTTCCAACAAGTTCATTCGCGATGCACGTGGCACCATGGTTCTCGCAGAACCGGATGGCCGCAAGGTTATCAAGAATTACCTGCCGAACGGTCTCTGAGACTCGTCCGCGAACGCTAGATTTAAGGAGATCATGATATGGCACGTGTAAAAAGAGGCGTCACCTCTCATGCCAAGCACAAGAAGGTTCTGAAGGCAGCAAAGGGCTTTTACGGCCGCCGCAAGAACACCATCCGTACCGCCAAGGCTGCTGTCGATCGTTCGAAGCAGTACGCCTACCGCGACCGCAAGGTCAACAAGCGCAACTTCCGTGCGCTTTGGATCCAGCGCATCAACGCCGCTGTGCGTGA
Organism: Rhizobium sp. 01N447_2; assembly: GCF_056399245.1. Taxonomy (NCBI): domain Bacteria; kingdom Pseudomonadati; phylum Pseudomonadota; class Alphaproteobacteria; order Hyphomicrobiales; family Rhizobiaceae; genus Rhizobium; species Rhizobium sp. 01N447_2. Next base: position 13,510 of record NZ_JBFTQY010000043.1, on the reverse strand, counting down.
ATTCGGCCTGACCTACGGCCGCTTCATCGACGGCCTGAACAAGGCTGGCATCGAAGTCGACCGCAAGGTTCTCTCCGACATGGCGATCCACGAGCCGGAAGCATTCGGCGCGCTGGTCAGCGCTGCCAAGAAGGCTCTTGAATACCTCAAGGAAGCCGGCACGGCGAACGAGTTTGAAGGCGCGGTCAAGTAACCAGCGCTTCCCAAGCTTTTGAATTTATGATTTTGGGAAACCCGCGCTGGTTTGGGCTAGCGCGGGTTTTTCTTTCTTTATATTCCTGGCGCCGGCCGGCGCCGCCTGCCTCCCGATCGCCCGCCTGATACTGGACGGAAAGAAGTGACAATGTCAGATATCGACCAGCTCAACACATCGCTGCTCGCCGAAATCGCCGCTGCCGATGACGAGACGGCGCTTGAAGCCGTGCGCGTTTCCGCCCTCGGCAAGAAGGGATCCGTCTCCGAACTGTTGAAGACGCTCGGCGCCATGACGCCGGAGGAGCGCCAGAGCAAGGGCGCGGCGATCAACGTTCTGAAGAACGCGGTGACCGAGGCGCTCACCGCCCGCAAGACGACGCTGCGGCAAGCGGCGATCGATGCGCGGCTGAAGGCCGAGACGGTCGACGTCAGCCTGCCGGTGCGCTCTTCGCCCGCCGAGCGCGGCCGCATCCATCCGATCAGCCAGATCGTCGACGAGATCACCGCGATCTTTGCCGACATGGGCTTCTCGATCGCCGAAGGTCCCGACATCGAGACCGATTATTACAATTTCACCGCGCTGAATTTCCCCGAAGGCCATCCGGCTCGCGAGATGCACGACACCTTCTTCTTCAACCCGGATGAGAAGGGCGAGCGTAAGGTCCTGCGCACCCATACCTCGCCGGTGCAGGTGCGCACCATGGAGGCGCAGACACCGCCGATCCGCATCATCATTCCCGGCAAGACCTACCGCCAGGACTCGGACGCCACGCATTCGCCGATGTTCCATCAGGTCGAAGGCCTGGTCGTCGACAAGAAGGCCAATGTCGCCAACCTCCGCTGGGTGCTGGAAGAATTCTGCAAGACCTTCTTCGAGGTCGACAGCGTGACGATGCGTTTCCGCCCGTCCTTCTTCCCCTTCACCGAGCCCTCTTTCGAGGTCGATATCCAGTGCGACCGCTCCGGCCCGATCGTCAAGTTCGGCGAGGGTACCGACTGGATGGAAATCCTCGGCTGCGGCATGGTCCACCCGAACGTGCTGCGTTACGGCGGGCTCGATCCGGACGAATATCAGGGTTTTGCCTGGGGCATGGGCCTCGACCGCATCGCCATGCTGAAATACGGCATGCCCGACCTGCGCGACTTCTTCAACGCCGACGTCCGCTGGATGACGCATTACGGCTTCCGCCCGCTCGACATGCCGACGCTGTTCGGCGGCCTCAGCGCTTGAACGGAGAATTGGGACGATGAAATTCACGCTCTCCTGGCTGAAAGAGCATCTGGAAACGGATGCCGGCCTCGATGAAATCTGCACGCGCCTCACCGAGATCGGGCTGGAGGTCGAGGATGTCGACGACAAGGCGGCCTTCAAGCCCTTCGTTATCGCCAGGGTCGTCTCGGCCGAAAAACATCCGCAGGCCGATCGCCTGAAGGTGCTGATGGTCGATACCGGTTCCGGCGCGCCGGTCCAGGTCGTCTGCGGCGCCCCGAATGCACGCGCCGGTCTCGTCGGCGCCTTCGCAGCGCCCGGAACCTATGTGCCCGGTATCGACGTGACGCTCGCCGTCGGCAATATCCGCGGCGTCGAAAGCCATGGCATGATGTGCTCCGAAAAGGAGCTGCAGATCTCCGACAGTCACGACGGCATTATCGACCTGCCGGACGATGCGCCTGTCGGCACGAGCTATGCCACCTACGCTCATCTCGATGATCCGGTCATCGAGATCAACCTGACGCCCAACCGGCCGGACTGCACCAGCATCCACGGCATCGCCCGCGATCTCGCCGCCTCCGGTCTCGGCACGCTGAAGACCCGGCCCGCGCCGTCCTTCGCCGTGGAAGGCGAGACGCCGGTCACGCTGACGCTCGATCTCGACGACCCGAAGCTTTGCCCGGGCTTTGCGCTGCGCCTCGTGCGCGGCGTCAGGAACGGTCCGAGCCCGCGCTGGATGCAGCAGCGGCTGATCGCCATCGGCCTGCGCCCCATCAACGCGCTGGTTGATGTCACCAATTACATGACCTTCGATCAGGGGCGGCCGATCCACGTCTTCGACGCTACCAAGATCAACGGCAACCTGACCGTCCGCCGCGCCGCCGAAGGCGAGACGGTGCTGGCGCTCGACCAGCGCGAATACAAGCTCTCGCCGAACAACGTCGTCATCTCCGATGACAATGGCATCGAGTCGATCGGCGGCATCATGGGCGGCGAACATTCCGGCTGCGACGAGAACACCGTCGACGTGCTGATCGAATCCGCCCTCTGGGACCCGATGAACATCGCCAAGTCAGGCCGCAGCCTCGGCATCATCACCGACGCCCGCTACCGCTTCGAACGCGGCGTCGATCCGGACTATATGGTCCCCGGTCTCGAACGCACGACGGAACTGGTGCTGGAACTTTGCGGCGGCAAGGCCGCCAAGGCCGAGATCGTCGGCTACAAAGGTTACGAACCGAAGATCGTCGATTTCCCCTATTCGGAGGTCAAGCGCCTGACGGGCCTCGACGTCTCGAATGAGGAAAGCAACACGATTCTGATGCGCCTCGGCTTCACGGTCTCCGGTTCCGGCGAGCGCGTCTCCGTCGCCGTTCCCTCTTGGCGCCCCGATGTCGACGGCAAGGCCGATCTCGTCGAGGAGGTCATGCGCATCCACGGCGTCGACAATATCAAGCCGGCGCCGCTCGAAAGCCACGCGGCCGTCAATGGCAAGATCCTGACGACGCTGCAGATCCGCACCCGCCTCGCCAAGCGGGCGCTGGCCGCGCGCGGCATGCTCGAAGCCGTCACCTGGTCCTTCATTCCGGAAGACCAGGCGAAGCTCTTTGGCGGCGGTTCGCCCGCCCTCAAGCTTGCCAACCCGATCGCCGCCGAAATGTCGGATATGCGCCCCTCGCTGCTGCCGGGCCTGCTGACCGCAGCCCAGCGTAATGCCGACAAGGGGTATTCCGACGTCGCCCTCTTCGAGGTCTCCGGCACCTATGAGAACGATCGGCCGGACGGTCAGCGCCGCGTGGCCGGCGGCATCCGTCGCGGCACGGCCTCGCTTGCCGGCGCCGGTCGCGCCTGGTCGAACGCCGCAAAGGGCGGCGGCAAGCCGGTCGACGTCTTCGACGCCAAGGCCGACGCGCTCGCGGTCATCGAAGCCTGCGGCCTCCCGATGGGCAATATCCAGATCGAGCAGGGCGGGCCGGAATGGTATCATCCCGGCCGCTCCGGCACGATCAAGATGGGGCCGAAAGTCGTGCTCGGCTATTTCGGCGAATTCCATCCGCTGACACTGGAAGCGCTCGATGTCTCCGGCGCGCTGTGCGGCTTCGAAGTCTATGTCGACGCCATGCCGGACGCCAAGCGCAAGGCGACGCGCACCAAGCCGGCGCTCGAACTGTCGCCCTTCCAGGTCGTGCGGCGTGACTTTGCCTTCGTCGTCGACAAGACGGTGGAAGCCGGCGCCATCGTCAAGGCCGCCACAGGCGCCGACCGCAAGCTGGTGACCGGCGTCAACGTCTTCGATATCTTCGAGGGCGCATCGGTTGGCGACGGCAAGAAGTCGGTGGCGATCGAGGTGCAGATCCAGCCGGTCGAGCGCACGCTGACGGACGAGGATTTCGAGGCGCTGACGCAGAAGATCGTCGCCAGCGTTGCGAAATTCACCGGCGGTGTCCTCAGAAGCTGAGCTTCACCCAACGTCGTCAAATAATGGACCGGTCGCGAATAGCGGCCGGTCTTTTCACAGATGCAGATGGTAGAGTTTGCTGACGATCGTCCAGCGGCCGTCGATCTTCAGCAGCGAGAGATAATCGGTAAAGCGCATGCCGGCGAAATCGTCGGTGACCTTGACGCTTGCCGCATCGCCTTCGACATCGACGCTCTGGATGTCCATGTAGGGCTGCGTGCCGGGCGGCGCCGGCTCCTCCTGCAGGATCGCGGCGATGAATTCGTCCCGCGTCAGCCATTCGACGGCATTTTCGTAATGGCCGATGATCGAGCTTTTCGGATGAAAGGCCTTTTTCAAGGCTGCCTCATTGGCGAAGGCCATGCCTTCGACATAGAGATGAACCGTCTGTTCGACTGCCTGCCTGTCCGACATATTTTCATCCCGTTCTCCGAGATGGCGTTAGATAGTTTCGCCAGCCCCGAAGGCAAGCCCGGCCGGTTGCGCCGACCGGGCTTTTTCAGGTTCAGATGTTCGTCATCGCAAGCGAGGCATCCGAGTAACGTTTGCCGGCCACCTGTCCGGCCGGGATGACCTCTTCAAGCCTCGCGAGTTCCGCCGGGCTCAGCACGATATCGGCGGCCGCGGCGTTCTGTTCGAGATGATGAAGCTTGCGGGCGCCCGGGATCGGCACGATGTCGTCGCCCTGGTTCAACACCCAGGCCAGCGCCAGCTGTGCTGCCGTCACGCCTTTCTCAGCGGCCAGCCGCTCGAGCGTCGCGACGAGGGCGGCGTTGGCGTCGAAATTTTCCGCCTGGAAACGCGGCACCTGTCGGCGGAAATCGTCGGCAGCGAGATCCTCCACTTTGCGGATCGCTCCCGTCAGGAAGCCGCGGCCGAGCGGGCTGTAGGGCACGAAGCCGATGCCGAGTTCGCGGCAGGTGGCAAGCACCTCCTCTTCCGGGTCGCGCGTCCAGAGCGAATATTCACTCTGCAGGGCTGCGATCGGATGGACCGCATGGGCGCGGCGAATGGTGGCGCTGCCGGCTTCCGAAAGCCCGAGGGCGCGGACTTTGCCTTCCTTCACCAGTTCCGCCATGACGCCGACCGTGTCCTCGATCGGCACGTCAGGATCGACCCGGTGTTGGTAGAAGAGGTCGATGGTCTCGATGCCGAGGCGTTTCAGCGAGGCCTCGGCCACCGCCCGCACATGCTCAGGGCGGCTGTCGACGCCGGTGATGGCGGCAGTACCCGGCTTGCTGGCATCGATCTTGAAGCCGAACTTGGTGGCGATCACCACGCGGTCGCGGAACGGCTTCAGCGCTTTGCCGAGAAGAACCTCGTTGGTAAAGGGACCATAGACTTCGGCGGTGTCGAAGAAGGTCACGCCGAGATCGATGGCGCGATGCAGTGTCTTGATCGATTCCGCATCGTCGCTGGCGCCATAGGCAAAGCTCATGCCCATGCAGCCAAGGCCGACGGCAGAGACGGTCAGATCGTTTCCGAGTTTCCGGCTTTTCATGATGTGCTCCTCTGAGCTGATTTTGAGCCGCCAGAGCATGATGCCGAAAAGTGTGAGCGGTTTTCGGACGACATCATGCTCTAACTATTAATTCAGAACAGGATTCAGATTTTAGGCCGCCCGGCCTGAAATCATTCTGTTCTGGATGGTTGCGGTACCCGCAGACCATATCGCTGCGCCATCAATCAGAAAATACATGCAGTTTCTAACAGGTTGTTCTATTATTTCGATCAATGAACAGGACACAGCTCTCGCAACTCGCCGTTCTCGCCGCCGTCTCGGAGCATCGCAGCTTCCGGGCGGCGGCGAAGGAACTCCTCGTCGCGCCCTCGGCAATCAGCCATGCGATATCGAGCCTCGAGGAAAGTCTGGGGGTGCGGCTTCTGGCGCGCACCACCCGCAGCGTCGCGCCGACGGAGGAGGGCCGCCTGCTGCTTGAAAGACTTCGTCCCGCGCTCGAGGAGATCGACATTGCTCTGGAGGCCGTCCGCGATACGCGCGCCAAGCCGGCCGGAAACCTGCGCATCACCGCGCCGCGCTTCGCCTCCGATCTGCTGCTCGCTCCGCGGCTCGGCGACTTTCTCAACCTCTATCCCGATATCACCCTGGAGATCGCCAATGAGGATGGCTTCACCGATATCGTCAAGGAGGGTTTCGACGCCGGTATCCGGCTGGAGGAGAGCCTGGAGGCTGATATGATCGCGGTCAGGGTCTCGCCCGATCTGACGACGGTGATCGCCGCTTCGCCCGAATATTTCGAGCACCATCCGAAGCCGGAGCATCCGCGCGATCTCGTCCATCATCGCTGCATCAAGCGGCGCTTCACCAACGGCTCGATCTATCGCTGGGAATTCGAAAAGGACGGGCAGGAACTCGTCGTTTCGGTCGACGGGCCGCTGATCGTCAGCGAGGATCGGCTGGCCTTGCTTGCGGCGCTAAACGGCGCCGGCCTTGCCTATCTCTTCGACATGCGGGTCGATGACGAACTGGCGAGCGGCAAGCTTGTGCGGGTGCTGGAAGATTGGTGCGCGCCCTATGCCGGGCCGTTTCTCTATTATCCCACCCGGCGACAGATGCGCCCGGCGCTGCGCGCCTTCATCGATTTCTTCAGATACAGCGAGCAGGATACGGGCGGCCGGTAAGGAATGGGAACCGGGCCGCCCGTTCTTGCTAGGGTGCCGTGCGCATCAGGCAGCCTTTGCCTTCTGGTTTGCCGCCGTGGTGGCGAGCTGGGAGAGGGTCTTGTCGGTGGCCGTTTCCTGTTGCAGCGTCTGGTCGAGCAGGCCGACCACCTCCTTGAGACCGAGGGTCGCTGCCCAGGTCTTCAGCGTGCCGTAGCGGGCGATTTCATAATGCTCGACGGCCTGGGCAGCCGAAATCAGGCCGGCATCGAGGGCCGCCGTGCCCTTGAATTCCTCCATGATTTCCTCGCCCTCGGCGATGATGCCCTGGATCGCCTCGCAGGTCTTGCCCTGGGCGCGTTTGCCGATCAGTTCGAAAACCTGCTGCAGGCGCTCGACCTGGCCTTCGGTTTCCTCGCGGTGCTTTTCGAAGCCCTTCTTCAATTCGGGGGATTGGGCGGCGCGTGCCATCTTCGGCAGCGCGCGCAATATCTGCCGTTCGGCAAAGTAGATGTCCTTCAGCGTGTCGTAGAAGAGATCTTCCAACGTCTTTTCCTTGGCCATTTTCTCGATCCTTGTTTTTGGGGAAAACCGCGAATGCGGCGACACATTAAGAAGAGAAGATCGCGCTAATTGTTCCCGACCGATTTCGGGTGGACTGGAAATCGGTGCCGGGCGATGATTCCTGCCGTCGATGCGCAGGAGAATGACGTCATGCGAAAACCGAATTCAATGAAGGGTCTGGAGGATCTTGGCCGCGTACGGCTGTCGCAAAACTTCTTTCTTCGCGATTTCCTGCATTCCGAAATCGCCGATTTCTATCGCATCCCCAACATCCCCGAGGATCCCGACCTGGCGATCGAGGCGGGTAAGAGGCTCTGCGAGGAATTGCTGGAGCCGCTGGAGGCAACGTTCGGGCGCCTGCATATCCGATCCGGCTATCGCTCGCCCGCGGTCAACAGGTTCGGCAACGAGAACAATCTGAACTGTTCGACCAATGCGTCCACCGCCGCGCATCACATCTGGGATATGAGGGACTTCGACGGCTGCATGGGCGCAGCCGTCTGCATTGCCGTGCCATGGATGATCGACCACTACCACGATGAAAGCGACTGGCAGCGGCTCGCCTGGTGGATTCACGACCACCTGCCTTATGCCTCGCTCTGCTTCTTTCCCAAGCTCTGGGCCTTCAATATCCAATGGCACGAACGGCCGAAACGGGTGATCCAGAGTTATGTCAGCCCGCGCGGCATCCTGACCAAACCCGGCATGGCCAATTGGGAAGGCGATCATGCCGCCTTTTACAAAGGATTTCCTGCGCCTACAGCGCCGCGCGTCTTTTCGAGAGCCGCAAAGGACGCTGTAACACTTTGAGTTGCTGCATAATTTTATCCTTAAATCGGTTCCGGTTTAAGGAATTATGCAGTGAAGGTGATCCTATAGCGGATGTGGCCGTCGCTCTCGACATAGCTGTCATAGAGCGCCCGCGCGGTTCTGTTCTGCTCGCTCGTATGCCAGTAGAGCCGCGACCAGCCCTTGGCTTTGCAGGTCGAAACGAGATCGTCCATCAGTGCCCGCCCGACGCCCTTACCGCGCGCATCGGCATCGACGAACAGGTCTTCGAGATAGCAGTCCCTGCCGCGGATCCACGTGCCCTCATGCGTGAGATAAAGCGCAAAGCCCATCATCCCACCATCGACCTCGGCGACACGCATCGCAATCGCCGACGCCGGATCGAAGACCCGGCGCCATGTGGAATCGGTGATATCGGCATCGACCGTGACTTCGTAAAAGGCGAGGTAGGCGGCCCAAAGTTCGCGCCAGCGGGCTTCGTCTTCGGGGCGGGCCTCACGTATCGTGACGGTCATGGCGTCTCTTTCTTTCAGGCGCCGGCTTGGTCGAGGAGCGCCATCGCGTCATTGGAAAGCGCAAGTGTCGCCGATTTCGCCAGGCTTTCAAGCTGTGAAAGGTTGGTCGCGCTGGCGATCGGCGCCGTCACGCCCTTCTTGCGCAGCAGCCAGGCGAGCGAAATTTCTGCCGGCGCTGCACCGGCCTCGGCCGAAACCTTGTCGAGCGCGGCCAAAATACGCAGGCCCTTATCGTCGAGATATTTCGAAACCCGGCCCTCGCGTGCGCGGCCTTCCGTATCGGCGTTGCTGCGGTATTTGCCGGTGAGGAAGCCGGCGGCAAGGCTGAAATAGGTAATCACGCCGATGTCTTCTTCGACGCAGAGATCGGCAAGCGGCCCCTCGAAGCTCGAACGTTCATAGAGATTATATTCCGGCTGCAACACATCGTAACGCGGCAGGCCGGCCTCTTCGGCAGCGTCGAAGGAAGCCTGAAGCAGTGTCGCATCATAGTTCGAGCAGCCGATGGCGCGGATCTTGCCCTGCTGCTTCAGCTTGGCAAAGGCGCCGAGCGTTTCCTCATGCGGCGTATCTTCATCCGGCCAGTGCGAGAGATAGAGGTCGATATAATCGGTCTGCAGCCGGCGCAGCGAATCCTCGACCTCCTTCAGGATATAGGTTTCCTTCAGCGTCTTTCCCTGTCCCATGTCGGAGCCGACCTTGGTGACGATAACGGCCTTGTCGCGGGAGATCTTTGCCTGGCTTAGCCAACGCCCGATGATCTCTTCGGAATCGCCGCCCTTGTTGCCCGGAACCCACGAGGAATAGACATCGGCCGTATCGATCGTGTTCAGGCCCGCGTCGAAGAAGGCATCGAGAATGGCGAAGGATGTTTTTTCGTCGGCCGTCCAGCCGAAGACATTGCCGCCGATGACGATCGGCGCGACCGATAGACCTGTTTTTCCAAGCCGGCGCATTTCCATGACGCTCTCCAGAAGTGTGAAGGAATTGAAATCGCGGATACGGCAGAACGCCGCCCTGACCAACTTAGTGCGATCCGCGCATCCGGGAAGGCAAACTTCCGTGATTTCATGTCGCGCCATTGCGCCGCAGCTAGGGCCTGAATATGGTTCGCGGAAATCAGTTTGGGAGGCTTGGATCATGTTGCGTTTCGGTATCATTTCAACGGCGAAGATCGGCCGCGACAATGTCGTTCCGGCGATCCAGGATGCGGAGAATTGCGTCGTCACGGCGATTGCCAGCCGTGATCTCAAGCGTGCGAGGGAGATGGCCGACYGGTTTTCGGTGCCGCATGCCTTCGGCTCCTACGAGGAGATGCTGGCATCCGACCTCATCGACGCCGTCTACATTCCGCTGCCGACCTCGCAGCATATCGAATGGTCGATCAAGGCGGCAGATGCCGGCAAGCACGTGCTCTGCGAAAAGCCCTTGGCGCTCAAGGCCGGTGATATCGACGATCTGATCGCCGCCCGCGACCGCAACCGGGTGGTGGTCACCGAAGCCTATATGATCACCTATTCCCCGGTCTGGCAGAAGGTGCGCTCGCTGATCGGCGAGGGCGCGATCGGGTCGCTCCGGCATGTGCAGGGCGCCTTCACCTATTTCAACCGCGACCCCGCCAACATGCGCAACGTCCCCGAGCTCGGCGGCGGCGGCCTTCCCGATATCGGCGTCTATCCGGTCATGGGCACGCGTTTTTCCACAGGCAAGGAGCCGCTCTGGATCCAGGCGATCACCGAGCGCGATGCGGATTTCGGCACGGATATCTATTCGAGCGTCAAGGCCGATTTCGGTGATTTCGAGCTGAGCTTCTATATCTCGACGCAGATGGCCAACCGCCAGGTCATGGTCTTCCACGGCACCGAAGGCTACATCGAGGTCAAGTCGCCGTTCAATGCCAATCGCTGGGGACCGGAAGAGATCGAGCTTGCCGACCGCAGCCACACTGAATCGCGCATCTTCCGCTTCCAGGACAGCCGCCAGTACAAGCGGCAGGTCGAGGCCTTCGCCCGGGCGGTGACGAACGGCAAGGAAGAGATCGTTACCCTCGAAAATTCGAAGCTGAACCAGAAGGTGATCGACGCGATCTACCGGGCCAGCGAGAAGGACGGCTGGGAAGCAGTCTAGCGCATAACCCCGAAAATCGGAATCGATTTTCGGAAAGGATTATGCGCCACTTCAGAGGGTTTGAGCGTCCTTAGCGCGTCCTATTGGACGCGCGGCGCTCTAATCACTCGGCGCGGAAGACGAAGCGCGAATAGCCGAAGAAGCTGAAGATCATCGAGGCGACGCTGGCGATCACCATGGCCGCCAGCGGCTGAAGCACCGGCAGCGACAGCAGCAGCGCGGAATAGAGCCCGTAATTGACCAGCGCTGCCGTCACCCCGACCGAGCCATAGCGGAAGCCTTCGGCGGCAAGCGAACGGCCGGTGCGATCGAAGGTGAAGCTCCGATTGAAAGCCCAGGTCGCCGCCATGGCGAAGGCGATCGCGATGAGTCGCGCCAGAAACGGCCCGAGCGGCGTCAGATGGAGCAGCGCCGACAGGATGCCGGCATCGACGAGGAAGCCGATGCCGCCGGCAATCGTGAAGCGGATGAGCTTTCTCATGCCGCATCCGCCTTGCCGGGACGCGCGCGCGATGCCGGCCCTGCGTCGCTGAGCGGCGCCTTCAACGCGCTCGGCCTCTCCAGGCCCATATAATGGATTCGGAGCTGTTCGGCGCGGGCGCGCGCAACGGAATCCAGGATGACGCCGGCGGTGAACAGCATGAAGGAGATCATCATCAGCGCCGTCGACAGCACCCAGGTCGGCATGCGGCTGACGAGACCTGTCTCGAAATATTCCGCCAGCACCGGCGCCATGAAGCCGAGGCTCGCCAGCATGAAGGTGGCGCTGATCGCGCTGAAAAAGGCGAAGGGCCGGGTTTCCTTCATCAGCATCGCGAACATCCAGAGGATCTTGGCGCCGTCGCGGAATGTCGAAAGCTTGGAGTGCGAGCCTTCCGGCCGGCGGCCGTAGTCGAGCTCCAGTTCGCTGACCGGCAGCTTCAGCCGGGAGGCATGCACGGACATTTCGGTTTCGATCTCGAAGCCGCCTGATACCGCCGGGAAGCTCTTGACGAAGCGGCGCGAAAACGCGCGGTAGCCGGAAAAGATATCGGTGAAATCGGGGCCGAAGATCATCCGGTAAAGCAGGTTGAAAAGCCGGTTGCCGAGCGCATGGCCCTGACGGCCGGCATCGGCGTGCACGCCGCGCCTTGTGCCGACCACCATGTCGGCGCGCTCGGTCAGCAACGTACGCACCAGTTCCTCGGCATCCTCGGGCGCATAGGTGCCGTCGCCGTCGGCGATGATGTAGATGTCGGCGTCGATGTCGGCGAACATGCGGCGCACGACATGGCCCTTGCCCTGGCGCCGCTCGCGCACGACATGCGCGCCGGCAAGCATCGCCTGCAGCGCGGTGCCGTCGGTGGAATTGTTGTCGTAGACATGGATCGCAGCATCGGGCAGCGTCGCCCGGAAGCCCTGGACGACAGGGCCGATCGTCGCCGCTTCATTATAGCAGGGAAGCAGGACGGCAATATTCAGATTGTCGGTACGCGATCGGGCCATGACTCTACTCGTTACACTGAAAGCCGCGCTCAACCTAAATCACGCGCCGTTAATAAGACCCTATGACGCAGGCAAAATCAGCGGCTGCCACAAACGGCTTTACACTTTCTTGATCGGCGGCGGTTAAGCTTCGCTATCCGGAAACGAACCGCTAACCACGATGAACGCTGTGCAGCCGATCACCCATGCATCATCCGCGATAGACGCCCCTCGGGTCGGGCTACGCGACCTGCTGACGCGTCTCTGGCCAACCGTCATCGCCTATAGCGTCATCCTTGCCGCCGCCATCCTCATCACCAAGCTTTCCGGTGCCACCGATTACGTCGGCCCCGACAATGACGACGGAATGCGTCTCGTCGAAGTTCGCGATTTTCTGGCCGGGCAGGGCTGGTTCGATCTGATGCAATACCGTCTCGGCCTCGACGGCGGCACGCTGATGCATTGGTCGCGGCTGATCGACCTGCCGATCGCCTCGCTGATCTGGTTCTTCGGCCTGTTTGTACAGCATGCGACGGCCGAGGCGCTGGCGCTCGCCGCCTGGCCGGTATCGCTCATCCTGCCTGCCATGCTCGCCATGGCGGTTGCCGGTCGGCGCATCGGCGGCGTTGCCGCCATGCACATCAGTCTCGGCTTGACCGGTCTTGCGATCTACACCGGAAACCGTTTCGCGCCGGGCGCCATCGATCATCACAATGCGCAGTTGGCCTTGGTCGCGACGATGATCGCGATGCTGCTGGATCCTGAGCGTCGCGCCTGGAGTTATGCGGTTGCCGGCATCGCGGCAGCGGTCGCCATTGCCATCGGCGCCGAGACGACACCTTTCGTCGCCGCCGTCTGCCTGACCATCGCCCTGCTCTGGGCATGGGAGGGCGAAAATTTCGCTGCCGCCGCCAAGGCCTTCGGGCTGGCGCTGGCGATGGCGATCAGCATCCTCTTCTTCGCAACGGTGCCGCCCCGGCTTTATTCGATGGTCACCTGCGACAATCTCTCGCTCGGCTATTACAGCCTGGCGGCGATCGGCGGCGGACTGCTGTTGTTTTCGGCGGTTTTCGCGAGCCGCCTGCGCCGGCCCTTGCGCTTTGCCGCGCTCGCCGTCGTCGGCGCCGGTGTTCTCGGTTCGGCGGTCGTGATCGCACCGCAATGCCTGAGCGATCCGCTGGCCGGTCTCGATCCGATGCTGGTCGAGCTCTGGCTGAGGAATGTTTCGGAAGCGCAGTCGGTTTTTGTTCTCGGGCGCACCGATCCCTTCTCGATCGGTGGCTTCTATGCGGCCGGCTTGTTCGGCATCGCCGTCTGCATCTTCCGCGTCGTTCAGCGTGACCGCGTGCAGATCCACCTGATCCTGCTCTTCCTGCTGATGACGAGCTGGGCAATCGCACTGGTCCAGGTGCGCGGTTCCACCTTCTCGAACCTGATCTCGATCTTGCCGCTTGCCCTGCTGATCATCGATATCAAGCGCATCTCCAACAACGACAACGAGAATGTCGCCGCCGCCTTCGTCTATATCGTGACCGTGCTCGCCAGTGCTCCGGCCGCCTGGGC
>NZ_JBFTQY010000042.1:0-56306 GCF_056399245.1 Rhizobium sp. 01N447_2 | reverse complement strand
GCCGTAGAGCTGGGCTACGACGCGCGCCGGCCGGTCGACCATCCGACTCCGTTTGAGCCAACAGAATGCTGCAATCTGACCAGGAAAGGCTCCAAACACCTGACCGAACACTTTTATTCGGCGGCCAGACGTCAAAGCGGGATGTTGTCGTGTTTCTTCCACGGATTGGCGAGATCCTTATTGCGCAGCATCTTCAGACCGCGCGCCAGCCGCCGGCGGGTCGAGTGCGGCATGATTACCTCATCGACATAACCGCGCTCGGCGGCGACGAACGGTGAGAGAAACCGGTCCTCGTACATTTTCGTATGTGCGGCGATCTTTTCGGGATCGGCGATATCCTTGCGGAAGATGATCTCGACGGCACCCCTGGCGCCCATCACGGCGATCTGCGCCGTCGGCCAGGCATAGTTGAGGTCGCCACGCAGATGCTTCGACGCCATCACGTCATAGGCGCCGCCGAAGGCCTTGCGGGTGATGACGGTGAGTTTCGGAACCGTCGCCTCGGCATAAGCAAAGAGCAGCTTGGCGCCGTGCTTGATGAGGCCGCCATATTCCTGCGCCGTCCCCGGCAGGAAGCCCGGCACGTCGACGAAGGTGACGATCGGAATGTTGAAGCAGTCGCAGAAGCGCACGAAACGGGCCGCCTTGCGCGAGGCGTCGCTGTCGAGAACGCCGGCCAGCACCATCGGCTGGTTGGCCACGAAACCGACGGTGGAGCCTTCGACGCGGCCAAAGCCGCAGACGATATTTCCGGCAAAGCTCGCCTGGATCTCGAAGAAGTCCCCCTCGTCCGCCACCTTCCGGATCAGTTCCTTGATGTCGTAAGGCTTGTTGGAGCTCGCCGGCACCAGCGTATCGAGCGACATGTCGACCTCTGTCACCGACTGGTAACATTCGATCTCGGGCAGCGGCGCGGTATTCGAAAGCGGCAAGAAATCGATCAGCCGGCGTACCTGCAGCAAGGTTTCGACATCATTGTCGTAGGCGCCGTCGGCAATCGACGAGCGCACCGTATGCACGATAGCGCCGCCGAGTTCTTCTGCCGTCACCGTCTCGTTGGTGACGGTTTTCACCACATCGGGACCGGTAACGAACATGTAGGAGGTGTCCCGCACCATGAAGATGAAGTCGGTCATAGCAGGCGAATAGACATCGCCGCCGGCGCAGGGACCCATGATCACCGAGATCTGCGGTATGACGCCGGAGGCGAGCACATTGCGCTGGAATACCTCCGCATAACCGCCGAGAGCCGCCACGCCTTCCTGGATACGGGCGCCGCCCGCATCATAGATACCGACGATCGGCGCGCGGTTCTTCAGCGCCATGTCCTGCACCTTCATGATCTTCTCGGCATGCGCTTCCGATAGCGAGCCGCCGAAGACGGTGAAGTCCTTGGCGAAGACGAACACCGTGCGGCCGTTGACCGTGCCCCAACCGGTGACGACGCCGTCGCCGGCAATCCGGCTCTTATCCATGCCGAAATCGGTGGAGCGGTGTTCGACGAACATGTCGAACTCCTCAAACGAGCCTTCGTCGAGGAAGAGGTCGATGCGCTCGCGCGCCGTCAGCTTGCCGCGCTTGTGCTGGGCGTCGATGCGCGCCTCGCCGCCGCCGAGGCGGGCGATGCCGCGGCGCCGTTCCAGTTCCTCGAGAATTTCCTTCATGCGATCTCCCTCGCCGCTGCGGGCGGCAATCCTGCGGTTAGATTATGCGCTAGACCATGATGCCGAAAAGTGTGCGCGGTTTTCGGACAACATCATGCTCTAACTATTTAGCGCCCGCGCCCGCTGAGCGAGAAAACCGAGCGTATCCTTGCTGCGACGTCCTCGGCCAGGATCTCGTCGGCAAGCTTGGGATCGGCAGCGATGCTGGTCACGTCGAAGGCACTGACGGCGATGACCGAGCCGTCCTCGACCGAGGCCGCGTCGATGCTGATCTTGGCGACGTTGCGGTCCTTCTGGAAGCCGAGGCCCTTTTGGATGGAAACCACGCGGATCGTCAGCACCACCCGCGGCAGCACGGTATCGTGCACGGTGGCGTTGATCGCGGCGTTGACGCGGTCGTTGATGCCAGAAAGCAGCTCGGCCGGCATGTTCGGGCCGGAGAGAACGACGGCACTGCGCACATCATAGACCGGCGCCTCCGGCTTGGTGGCCGAGAGGCTGACGCAGGCCGTGAGCGCGATACAGACGAGTGCGGCCCGGCAAAAACACGACCTCAGCCAATTCATTGCAAAATCCCGCACCACCCCGTTGGAGTCGCAGACTTCGTCATAATGCATTGGAAGGCAATATGTTTCAGGCGCTTAGGGCGAAAAAAACATCCGCTGCGGCTTTGAACTCGGCAAAGCGCTTGGTCCGCCGCTCCTCGGCTTCCTCATCGCTGCCCCAATGCTCGATCGTCCAGTCCTCGTCGAGATGGGCAAGCGACCAGGCCTCCTCAGTCGTCACCCGGCCCTCGGCGAAGGCGAGCGCCAGGATCGCCGAGCCGGTCAGCGTGGTGACTGTGTGGAGCGCTGCAAGCGCCATCGGGCTGTCATATCTGGCGAGCGTGACGGCGAAGGCGGCCGTCGCCTCGCGCGGCTGCTCATGAGGCATCACCCCTTCGACGAGGATGAACCGGGCGCCGAGATCATTCGCCGCCCAGTCGATCACAGGATCCCAGCGCTCGGCCTGGCGCTCGACCAGCAATTCCGGCTCCTCGGCGCGGTAGCAGATGAGGTCGCTGGAGGAAAAGCGCAGGATATCTTCGAAGATCGCCTGCGCATTGGCGGCAACGCCGTCGAGTGCGGTGTTGACGAGCCGCGTCACCGGCATGCTCATAGGATTGATCTCCTCGCCCTGCGCCTGCCATTCGGCAGCGACAAGCCGCGCGAGTGCCTCGGTCGGCACGGCGAGAACCTGCCGTGCCGGCGTGCGCACCATCTTGCCGTCGAGCGTGATCGCAAAGCCGCCCTCGTGTTCGGCAACGGCGACGTCGATATAGAAACGCTTCGGCAGCGGCTTCTTCATCTGGATCTGCGCGCGGCGGATGGGATCGGGATGGCTCAGGCCTTCGGAAAGGTCGTTCAGCAGATCGCGCATGGGCTCACCTCAGGAAAAATGACGCAATATCTCGTTCGGATGGTAGGCGATCGCATCAGCGCCGTTGGCGATCAGCTCATCCACGCTGGCATAGCCCCAGGCAACGCCGATCGCCTTGGCGCCGGCAGCCTTTGCCATCTGCATATCGTAAACCGCATCGCCGATGACAATGGTGTCGGCAGCATTCATGCCAGTTTCATCGCAGCATTCCGTCACCATGGCTGGATGCGGCTTGGAGGGGCAATCGTCGGCGGTGCGTGCGACGATGAAATGCCCGTCGAAACCATGTGTCTCCATCACGAGCTTGAGCCCGCGGCGGGATTTGCCCGTGACGGCGCCGATCAGCAGGTCGTCGCGCCCGCTGATCGCGTCGATCATCTCGCGGATGCCGGGAAACAGCGGCTCCTTGTAATCGAGATCCTGACGCACGATCGAGAACAGCGATTTGTAATGCGCCGTCATGTCGATGTCTTGCTGCTCAACATGCTGCCTGCCCTGCATGCGGGCAATCGCAATATCGAGGGACAGGCCGATAATGGCTTTGGTGTCTTCAAAGCGCGGTTCCGGCCTGCCGAACTTATCGAAGGTCCTGCGCATGGTTTCGTGGATCAGACCGGCACTATCGACCAGTGTGCCATCGCAATCAAAAAGCGCCAGTTTCATTCGGCGTCCCTTTCGGCGCTGGCGAGATCGAGGCCGAGGAGATTCCAGGTCTGCACCATATGCGACGGCAGCGGCGCACTGATGCGCAGGCGCCCACCTGAGGGGTGCGGGATGTCGATGTGACGCGCGTGCAGATGCAGCTTCTTCTGGACGCCGCCTGGAAAATCCCAATTCGGATCGTCGTCGAAATATTTCGGGTCGCCGATGATCGGATGGCCGATATGAAGCGCGTGCACACGCAGCTGATGGGTCCGTCCAGTATAGGGTTCCATCTCCAGCCAGGCGAGGTTCTGGGCGGCGGTTTCGAGCACGCGATAGAAGGAAACGGCGTGATCTGCTCCGTCCTCGCCGTGTTTGGCGATCCGCATGCGGTCGCCATCGATCGTCGGCTCCTTCACGAGCCAGGTCGAGATCTTGTCCTCGTGTTTGCGCGGCACACCTTTGACGAGCGCCCAGTAGRTCTTCTTGGTATCGCGCTCGCGGAAGGCGGCCGTCAGCTTCTGTGCTGCGCCGCGCGTGCGGGCGATGACGAGAACACCCGATGTGTCGCGGTCGAGACGGTGAACGAGCCGCGGCTTCTCGCCCTTCGGACTGGTCCAGGCTTCGAGCATCTGGTCGATATGCCTGGCCACACCCGAGCCGCCCTGCACCGCAAGACCAGGAGGCTTGTTGAGCACGATTACCTTTTCGTCCTCATGCAGCACCATGCGCGATAGCAGCTCGAAATCCGTCGAATGCTTGAGATCCTTGCCGGCGATCGGTCCGGATTTCAGCTTCGCATCGACGTCGAGCGGCGGCACGCGCACCGTCTGGCCGGGCTGCACGCGCGCATCCGATTTGACACGTCCGCCGTCGACGCGCACCTGTCCGGAGCGCAGCAGCTTCTGAAGCGGACCGAAGCCAAGCCCCGGAAAGTGCACCTTGAACCAGCGGTCGAGCCGCATGCCCGCCTCGTCAGGTTCAATCTTGATATGTTCTATACCAGCCATAAGAAATCTTTCGGAAATTGCAGCGCAGGCCGAGCCGGCGTTCTTGCCGCAGCCTTTAGAGCATTTTCACGCAAAACGGAAACCGGAATCGAAATCAGGCCAAAGCGCGCATGGTGGCGAGCCCGGCGATGACGGCCGCCATCGAAAATCCGACGCTCGCAGCGATATAAATGCCGCCGGCGACAGTCTCGCCGCGCTCGAACAGCGAGATGGCGTCCAGCGAGAAGGCCGAGAAGGTAGTGAAGCCGCCAAGGAAGCCGGTGATCAGCACGAGGCGCAATTCCACCGAGGCGTTAAACTTCCGCGCGATCAACTCGGCGAAGACGCCGATGACGAAGCAGCCGACGACATTGACGGCAAGCGTGCCCCAGGGGAATGCCGGCCCCATCAGTCTCAGCGCCCACTGGCCGACATAATACCTGAGAACGGAACCGATAGCGCCGCCGAAGGCGACAAGGAGAGCCTGGATCATGAGCCGGATTTACCGCGTTGCGAAAGTGATTCCAATCGAGCTCATATGAATTCTTACCATTTTGTAAAATGCCAATGATTTTCTTATGAGGGCACCAAGATCATGCCGATACGGTGACTGGCATGACCCAGCTCCTGTCCGTATCGGCCAACACCGCCGCCATTGCTTTCGAGTCGCTCCGAATCCCGCAGCGTGTCGCGACGAGCACTGCGGCGCGCGACGCACGGCGCGTGGCCGACCGGCAGTTGAAGGCCGAAGGCACTGAGGAAATAGACGAGCCCTCCAGCATCATCCAGTCGACCGAAGTGGCACTCGACCTGATGGCCAAGGGCAACCGCCAGCCGCAGGCCGGCCTGAAACAGGCGCTCCGATCCTACGAAGATTTCTGAGGCGATCGCCTTCCAAACGAAAGCCCGCGACTGCGATGACAGTCGCGGGCTTTTTGTTTTAACGACGGCGCCGCGCGTCTTTTCAGACGCGCAAAGGACGCTGTAGCACTTTGAATCGCTGCTCTCACTTGCCCTGGGCGGAGAGCACCTGCAGGACCAGATCGATCTTGCCGGCCTTTTCGAAGGTCAGCGTCACAGGCACCGTGTCGCCCTGCTTGAACGGCGTCTTCACCTTCTGGAACATCAGATGCAGGTTGCCGGGCTCAAGCTTGATCGTCTCGCCCGCGGCGATGGCGATACCGTCCTTCAGCTGGCGCATCCGCATGACGTTATCCTTGGTCTCCATCTCGTGGATCTGAACATCGCCTGATACAGGCGACGTCACCGACAGCAAGCGATCGTCCGTCTTGCCGTTGTTTTTCACCGTGAAAAAGCCGCCGCCGACCGGCTGGCCGGGCAGCATTGCCTTGGCGAACCCGCCGGAGATTTCGAGATCGCCGACCTTGACCGTTTCGCCAGCCGGTGTAGCAGCGCCCATGCCCGCCGTCCCGCTCATGTTCATACCGGACATGTCCATGCCGGCCATATCGTCATGGTCGTGACCGTGGTCTTCGCCGGCCACGACCTTCAAGAGCGGTGCCGGGCTCTTCAGCCCATGCGCATCGCCGCCTTCTTTTGCCACCTGGTCCCAGGCCGTGACCATATCGCCGCACATCTGCGTCACCGGAAAGGCGAGCGAGGTGCCGGCCTCGACGCCCGATACTTTACCCTGGATGACGAAGGTGTCGTAGAAATCGTCGGAGAGATTGCCGTTCTTCCAGCGCACTTCGATCGCGCCCTTGTTCACCTTGTCGCCGTGATTGTCGTAGGTCTTCTGATAGTCGCCCTTGATCGCCTCGAGCTCCCAGCCGGCCTTCGGCTGCGGTTTGGCGAAGACGAAGCCTTCCGGCAGCTTGACCCGCACTTCCGTGGTCGCCTTGCCGTCGCAGCCATGCGGCACCTGCAGCGTGGCGAGAATGGTGCTCTCCAGCTTCGCCTCTCTGTCGAGGAATGTCACATGGGCCTCGGCGCCGGCAAAGGCGGTTGCGGAAAGAAGGGCGGCAAGCCCTAGGGTTTTGCCAAATGTCTTGATGGTCTTCATCGGATATCTCCTCGCCGGCCGCGGCATTTTCTCGGGCGGACCGGCATGCTGAATCATAGGCGGTGGAGGAAGATCAGACGAGGGTGGGAGGCGCGCGCGAATTCGGCCGCCAGACGGCGCTTGCGCCTGAAACGGCTGATGTTTCGATCGGCGCGTTGATCAGCGAAGTGAGTTCGCGCTCGAGCCAGGAGTCCGCATCCGGCGTCGGCAGGATGACGGAGGCAGACAACCGGCAGGCTTCGCAATTCGGCTTGAAGGCGATGGTCTTGCCGTCGGCATCCTTCACCGTGACGCAGAGCGAGGCGAAGGTACCGTCGGGCAGCACATAGGCCGCGGCATCGTAGCCTTCGGCGGCGACAGCCTGCGGCGCCTGATGGGCAAGGCCGAGCAAAAGCAGGCTCAATGCGCAAAGCATGCGCAGGAAGAGCGTCGCTTTCAGTCCGGTCTGCCGCATGAGATCCCCTTCAACAGAAGGCCGCGATAGCCGGTTTTAGCACGGAATGCAAAAGCAGATTTGCCTGAGATCAACGCTTGCTGGGAATAAGGCGACAAAAATTTGCCCGGTCACGACATTTGGCCTTGCCAAGTGCTGCACCCGCCGGATAATTGCGCCAACCTTGTTGGGAGAAGCCGGTGCTTTCGCCACCGGTGCCGAAGGAGCAACCGCCCCGGAAACTCTCAGGCAAAAGGACCAGCAAGGGGCAGACGGAACTCTGGAGAGAAGCGTTCTCGAAACGCTCGCCGAAGGGATAACAATCTCAGGCACAGGGACAGAGGGGGCTCAGGAGAGAAGTGCGCAGCCGCGCCTTCAGATTTGAGCCCGCGCCTTCGTGAAGAAGGCGCAAACCCCGGAGGCGTCTTTTGGACGATACTGCTGCCCTGAAGAAAACCCCGCTGCATGCCCTGCATCTCCAGCTCGGCGCCCGCATGGTGCCGTTCGCTGGTTACGACATGCCGGTGCAATATCCCTTGGGCGTGATGAAGGAACATCTTCATACCCGCGCCGAAGCAGGCCTCTTCGATGTCTCCCATATGGGCCAGGTCATCGTGAAGGCGAAGTCGGGCAGCTACGAGGATGCCGCATTGGCGCTCGAAAGCCTGGTGCCCGTCGATATCCTTGGTCTTGCCGAAGGCCGCCAGCGCTACGGCTTCTTCACCGACGACACCGGCTGCATTCTCGACGACCTGATGATCGCCCATCTCGACGAGCACCTCTTCGTCGTTGTCAACGCCGCCTGCAAGGAGGCCGATGTCGCCCATCTCCAGGCCCATATCGGCGACCAATGCGACATCACCGTTCTCGATCGCGCTCTGATCGCGCTGCAGGGACCGCGAGCGGTTTCGGTTCTTGCCGAACTCTGGGCTGATGTCGCAGCGATGAAATTCATGGACGTGCGCCACTGCCGCCTGCACGACGTTTCCTGTCTGGTCTCTCGCTCCGGCTACAGCGGCGAGGATGGCTTCGAAATCTCGATCCCATCAGACAAGGCAGTTGATGTCACCATGCGGTTGCTCGAACATCCAGACGTCCAGGCGATCGGCCTCGGCGCCCGCGATTCGCTGCGCCTCGAAGCCGGCCTCTGCCTCTACGGCAACGATATCGACACGACCACCTCGCCGGTCGAGGCAGCACTCGAATGGGCCATGCAGAAGGCAAGGCGTGGCAACGGTGCGCGCGCCGGCGGCTTCCCGGGCTCCGGCCGCATCCTGTCCGAACTCGAAAACGGCGCCGCACGCCGCCGCGTCGGCCTGAAGCCGGAAGGCAAGGCGCCGGTGCGCGGCCATGCCAAGCTCTATGCCGATGCTGAGGGCAAGGTCGAAATCGGCGAAGTCACCTCAGGCGGCTTCGGTCCCAGCGTCGAAGGCCCCGTCGCCATGGGTTACGTGCCGGTCTCCCACGCTGCGCCAGGCACGCTCGTCTACGCCGAGGTGCGCGGCAAATATCTGCCGATCACCGTCAGCGCCCTGCCCTTCGTCACACCGACCTACAAACGCTAAACCTTTTCCAGAGAGGACGAACAATGCTGAAATTTACCGAAGAACACGAATGGCTGAAGATCGAAGGCGGCGTTGCGACGGTCGGCATCACCAACTATGCCGTCGATCAGCTCGGCGACCTGGTTTTCGTCGAGCTGCCGGAAGTCGGCGCGACCTTCTCCAAGAACGGTAATGCCGCGACCGTTGAATCCGTCAAGGCTGCTTCCGACGTCTATTGTCCGCTTGATGGCGAGATCACCGAGGTCAATCCGGCCATCGTTGCAGATCCGTCGCTGGTCAATTCCGATCCTCAGGGCGCCGGCTGGTTCTTCAAGCTGAAGCTTGCAAATGCTGCCGACGCCGACGGCCTGCTCGACGAGGCGGCCTACAAGGAGCTCACTGCGTAATGACGACGCCGACAGAATTCCAGTTCACCGACTATCAGCCCTACGATTTCGCCAATCGCCGTCATATCGGCCCCTCGCCGGCCGAGATGACCGACATGCTGAAGGTGATCGGCTATAATAGCCTCGATGGCCTGATCGACGCGACGTTGCCGCCCTCGATCCGCCAGAAGGAGCCGCTCGTCTGGGGCGCCCCGATGACCGAGCGCGAGGCGCTCGACAAGCTGCGCGAGACCGCCAACAAGAACAAGGTGCTGGTCTCGCTGATCGGCCAAGGTTACTACGGCACGATCACGCCGCCTGTCATCCAGCGCAACATCCTGGAAAACCCCGCCTGGTACACCGCCTATACGCCTTATCAGCCGGAGATCAGCCAGGGCCGCCTGGAAGCGCTCCTGAACTACCAGACGATGATCTGCGACCTCACCGGCCTCGATGTCGCCAACGCCTCGCTGCTCGACGAGGCAACCGCTGCCGCCGAAGGCATGGCGATCGCCGAGCGCGTCGCCAAGTCGAACGCCAGGGCCTTCTTCGTCGATGCCGACTGCCATCCGCAGACCATCGCCCTCATCCGCACCCGCGCCGAGCCGCTCGGCTGGAACGTCATCGTCGGCAATCCCTTCACCGATCTCGATCCTGTCGACGTCTTCGGCGCAATCTTCCAGTATCCCGGCACGCACGGTCACGTGCATGATTTCACCGGCCTGATCTCGCGCCTGCACCAGACCGGCGCCGTCGCCGTGGTCGCCGCCGATATCCTGGCGCTGACGCTGCTGAAATCGCCCGGCGAAATGGGCGCCGATATCGCCGTCGGCTCCTCGCAGCGCTTCGGTGTCCCGGTCGGCTACGGCGGCCCGCACGCAGCCTACATGTCGGTCAAGGATGCCATCAAACGCTCGATGCCCGGCCGCCTCGTCGGCGTTTCCGTCGATGCCCGCGGCAACCGCGCCTATCGCCTGTCGCTGCAGACCCGCGAACAGCATATCCGCCGCGAGAAGGCGACGTCGAACATCTGCACCGCCCAGGTGCTGCTGGCCGTCATGGCCTCGATGTACGCCGTTTTCCACGGCCCGAAGGGCATCAAGGCGATCGCCCAGCAGGTGCACCAGAAAGCCGTGCTGATGGCCAAGGGGCTGGAAAAGCTCGGTTACAAGGTCGAACCCGACACTTTCTTCGACACGATCACCGTCGATGTCGGCCACATGCAGGCCCTCATCCTGCGTGCCGCCGTCGCCGAAGGCGTCAATCTGCGCAAGGTCGGCGAAACCAAAATCGGCATGAGCCTCGACGAACGCACCMGGCCGGCGACGCTCGAAGCCGTCTGGCGCGCCTTCGGCGGCAATTTCACCATTGCCGATTTCGAGCCTTCCTACCGCCTGCCGAAGGGCCTGCTTCGGACCAGCGATTACCTCACCCATCCGATCTTCCACATGAACCGCGCCGAAAGCGAGATGACGCGTTACATCCGCCGGCTTTCCGACCGCGATCTGGCGCTCGACCGCTCGATGATCCCGCTCGGCTCCTGCACGATGAAGCTCAACGCGACGGCGGAAATGCTGCCGATCACCTGGCCGGAATTTTCCGACATCCATCCCTTCGTGCCGGCCGACCAGGCGCTCGGCTACCGCGAGATGATCGACGACCTGATCGAAAAGCTCTGCGCCGTCACCGGCTACGACGCCTTCTCCATGCAGCCGAATTCCGGCGCGCAGGGCGAATATGCCGGGCTGCTGACGATCCGCAACTATCATATCGCCAATGGTGATACCCATCGCGACGTCTGCCTGATCCCGACCTCGGCACACGGCACCAACCCGGCCTCGGCCCAGATGGTCGGCATGAAGGTGGTCGTCGTCAAGGTGCGTGAAAACGGCGATATCGATCTCGACGATTTCCGCGCCAAGGTGGAGCAGCATGCGGCAAACCTAGCCTGCTGCATGATCACCTACCCTTCGACGCACGGCGTCTTCGAGGAGACCGTCAAGGAAATCTGCGATCTGGTGCATGAGCATGGCGGCCAGGTCTATCTCGACGGCGCCAACATGAATGCCATGGTTGGCCTGTCCCGCCCCGGTGACATCGGCTCCGACGTTTCGCACTTGAACCTTCACAAGACCTTCTGCATTCCGCATGGCGGCGGCGGACCCGGCATGGGCCCGATCGGCGTCAAGGCGCATCTGGCCCCCTATCTGCCCGGCCATCCCGAAACCGACGGCCGTTCGGGTGCGGTTTCAGCCGCCGCTTTCGGCTCCGCCTCGATCCTGCCGATCTCCTGGAGCTATTGCCTGATGATGGGCGGCGAAGGCCTGACGCAGGCGACCAAGGTGGCGATCCTCAACGCCAACTATATCGCCACCCGGCTGAAGGGCGCCTATGACGTGCTCTACAAGTCGGAGACCGGCCGCGTCGCGCATGAATGCATCATCGACACCCGTCCGCTGGTCGACAGCTCGGGCGTCACGGTCGACGATGTCGCCAAGCGGCTGATCGACTGCGGTTTCCATGCGCCGACCATGAGCTGGCCGGTCGCCGGCACGTTGATGATCGAGCCGACGGAAAGCGAGACCAAGGCCGAGCTCGACCGCTTCTGCGAGGCGATGCTGGCGATCCGCGAGGAAGCCCGCGCCATCGAGGATGGCCGCATGGACAAGGTGAACAACCCGCTGAAGAACGCCCCACACACGGTGGAAGATCTCGTCGGCGAATGGGATCGTCCCTACAGCCGCGAACAGGCCTGCTTCCCGCCCGGCGCCTTCCGCGTCGACAAATACTGGTCGCCGGTCAACCGCGTCGACAACGTCTATGGCGACCGCAACCTGATCTGCACCTGCCCGCCGGTGGAAAGCTACGCCGAGGCGGCTGAGTAGCGGTCAAGCCTGGTGCAGCAAAGGGCCGAGCAACCCGAGCCCCTTCCATCATGGGAGGGGCTTTCCTAATTCCGATAGAAATGCGCGGTTAACCTTGCTCTCTAACCGTCTATCGAAGCTCCGTTCGTCTGCGAACACGCTACGCCCAGCGTAGCTCAACGTAAAAGCAGCTGTCTGGTTAGCAGCCGATCCAGGTTCAATTCCTCGGCAGGGGGCACCAGTTTCCCAGTTCCCCTGCACTTTATCAGCGTCGAAGCGTGCCGGTTTGCGGCCTAGAAGCGCTCGCCGACCATATCCTCGCTTTTGGCCCACAATGCCCTGGCCGTCTCGGGATCGAGCGCGTAGGTGCGCACGCCTTCGGAAATCGGGCTGATCTCCGCATCCGTCACCTCGGAGACGTGGCAATTCTCGCAATATCTGCCGCCGACCGCATCTGCCGGGGCGACGAAACCTGCCCAGACGGAGGTAGCCGCACCCTGAGGAATCGTCTTCCACTGGAAGGACGGCTTGCCCTCGGCGGCAAGTGCTGTGTTGATCTGCACTATCATGCCTTCAATCATGTCAGGGTCGAGATGACGGTCGAGCTCGGTCTGGATGCCGCCGGGATGCAGTGCCGTTGCGCGGATGCCGCGCTCCTTGAGGCGCCGGTCGAGTTCCACCGCGAACAGGATATTTGCGGTTTTCGACTGGGCATAGGCCGCCCAGGGCTCATAGGTCTTGCTCTCGAAGTTGAGGTCGTCGAGGCTGAAAGGTGCCATGCGATGGCCCGAGGATGCGACGATCACCACTCGGCCGCCCGATTTGACGAGCGGTGCGATGCGGTTGACCAGCACGAAATGACCGAGATGGTTGGTGCCGAACTGCGTTTCGAAGCCATCGGCGGTGCGGCCGAAGGGAGCGGCCATTACGCCGGCATTGGCAATGACGACATCGAAGGGGCGGCCATCCGAAGTGAGCGCATCGGCGCAGGCGCGCACGCTTGTCAGAGAGGCAAGATCAAGCTCGACGATATCCAGGCTGCCGCCATTGGCCGCACCGGCGCGCACGACTTCCGTTGCCGCCCTCGCCTTTGCAAGGTCACGTGCCGTACCCGTCACCTGCGCTCCATGGGCCGCCAGCACACGCGCGGTTTCCACGCCGAGGCCGGCCGAAATACCCGTCACCAGAACGCGCTTGCCCTTGAGATCGACGCCGGCAAGCACCTCATCGGTGGTTGATGTCGCGCCAAAAAGTCCACTCATGATTATCTCCTTGATCATGGACGCACCGCTCCAGGCTGGTGGACCATTGCCCGCCGGCCTCAAATGAAATAAAAGGAGGGTGCCTCCAGATAAATATGGAGGGCGCCTCCGCTTATCAAGGGGACCTCTCGGAAATGGCCAAAAAAAGTGACGAGCCCACGGTCCGAAAGCCGCGTGCGGATGCCGAACGCAATCGTCTTCTGCTGATGGAAACGGCAAAGACCGTTTTTGCCGACAAGGGTTCCAGTGCCAGCCTGGAGGAAATCGCCCGCATCGCCGGCGTTGGCATCGGCACACTCTATCGCCATTTCCCGACGCGCGATGCACTGGTTTCCGCCATCTACCGCAACGAGACGACGCAGCTTGCCGCTGCCGCCAAAAGCCTTGCCGAGACACATCCGCCTGTCGAAGCGCTCCGCCTGTGGCTGGTGCAGTTCGTGGATTATGTCGTGACGAAACACGGCATGTCCGAAGTGCTGGATTCTTTGGTCGGCGGCACCTCCGAGCTCTATGTCGATTCTGCCGATTTGATCATAGGTGCCGTCAATCTGCTGGTGGATCGCGCAGTCGCCACCGGTGAAATCCGTCTGGCGATGGACCCGCTCGATATCCTGCGCGCCCTGGCGGGCGGCGCGAGCATCAGCTGTGGCCCCGCCTGGCGGGATGCGGCAAGGCAACTCATCGATATTCTGATAGCGGGCATGAGAGCCAGTCGCTGAGGCTGTCGTACCACTCCGGCACGGCCGTCTCAGATCCGGCTTCCTGCCCGACGCCTTCCGCGTCGACAAATGCTGGTCGCCGGTCAACCGCGTCGACAACGTCTATGGCGACCGCAACCTGATCTGCACCTGCCCGCCGGTGGAAAGCTACGCCGAGGCGGCTGAGTAGCAGCAAATGGGCAAGCCCCTCCTACAGGTTGGGAGGGGCTGCATGCCTTTGGCGCACAAGGATCAAATTTAACCTTTCTTAGCAAGTCTCTGTTAGCAATTCATAAAGGCGGCTTCCATCAACATGGATCACCGTCGATCCCTTGTTTCGCGTGCAGGTTCTTATGCGTCCATCGGCTGTGCCAGCAATCCTCCTCGCCGCCCTGATCCTGTCGGGATGCGCTGCCAGTTCTGGCGCCGAAGATGTGCTGGGCAACGTGCCGTCACCGGAAACGACCAATGCTATCGCCCAGCCGAGCGGCCCGATACCGGCTGCCGCCGTCGGCGATCCAGCGCCGCAGGCAAGCCCGCCGCAGCAGGCGTTGCGCTGGGCGGCAGAGGTTCCGGAGCCGCAGGCGCTCGTGCCCGCCGACAGGCCGGTTGGCATGCCGCTGCCGACAGATAAACCGGTCGCGCTGCTGATGCCGGCCAATCCCGCCGGCAATGCAATGCCCGATGTCGGCACGAGATCGCCGACACGCGGCCAAATTTACGGCCACCGCTTCCGCGATGCCAAGCCGATCAACTTCGGCTCCACCTCGCCGAGAAAGCTTGCCGTGCACGGCGTCGACGTGTCGCGCTGGCAGGGCGAGATCGATTGGGAGACGTTGCGGAGGCAAGGCGCGAACTTCGTCTACATCAAGGCCACGGACGGCGGCGATCACCTCGATCCGATGTTCAAGAAGAACTGGCGCCGCGCCAAGGAAGCCGGCCTGAAACACGGCGCCTATCACTTCTTCTACTGGTGCCGAACAGCCGGCGAACAGGCCGACTGGTTCATCCGCAACGTGCCAAGGGAAGCCAACGCTCTTCCGCCCGTCATCGACGTTGAATGGAATGGCGAATCGAGCTGCAAGAGGCGAATCTCTCCCGCACGTGTCCGGGAAAAGATGCAGGTCTTCATGGACAAGCTGGAGCGCTATTACGGCCAGCGCCCGATCATCTACACGGCGCCGGACTTCTACCGCGACAATTTGAAGGGCCAACTGCTCGACTACCCCTTCTGGCTGCGCTCCGTGGCCGCTCACCCCTCCAAGGTCTATCCGGGCCGCAAGTGGCTCTTTTGGCAATATTCCGGCTCCGGCCTTTCCGATGGCGTTGACGGCAAGATCGACCTCAACGTGTTCAACGGCAATGAAAGCGACTGGCACGACTGGGTGGCGTCGCGATAGCCGAAAGCCCGCCAGGCCGCTTGCCCCGTCCTCATGCGGACTTCTGCACCTTCACCGGCACGCCTTTGTAGGCAGGCGTTCCCGATTTCCGGTCGTAATCGCCAAGCGCGATGACCCTGTTCATCTCGGGATAATATCCGGCGATGGAGCCAACAGGGATATCGTAGGCCACTGCGGTGAAGCCTCTGACCGCCCTGCTGCTGGTTTCAGCAACCGACTCGATATCAACCTTATCGCCATCGGCAAGGCCGCGTGCGGAGAGATCCCCGCTGTTCATGAAGATCACGTCACGGCGGCCGAAGACGCCACGATAGCGGTCGTCCAGGCTGTAGATTGTCGTGTTGTACTGGTCGTGACTGCGCAGCGTTGTCAGAACCAGTGTGTCTGCGTCTGCAAGGCGCGGATCTTCCTCCAGCCCAGGCGCGATGAGGAACTGTGCTTTTCCTGAGGGCGTGCGCCATTGCCGGTCGGAGGCCGCCACCGTTAGCCGGAAGCCGCCGGGTTTCCTGACCCGTGTGTTGAAATCATGGAAATCGGGAAAGACCACTTCGATCTTTTCCCGAATGCGATTGTAATCGCTGATCATCCCGTCCCAATCGATACCGTATTTGACGCCGAGCGTTGCCTTGGCGATGCCGGCGATGATCGCCGGTTCGGATCTCAGCTCTTCGCCTGGTGGTTTCAGGAAACCACGCGAGGCGTGCACCATCGACATGGAATCCTCGACGGTCACCGATTGCGGTCCCGTCGTCTGAATATCCTGGTCGGTGCGGCCGAGAACGGGAAGGATGATGGAGGTTCGGGCGATCAGCAGGTGCGAGCGGTTGGGCTTTGTCGCCAGATGGACAGCAAGGTCGAGCTTGCGCATGCCGGCGAATGTCGCCTCCGGATCGGATATGGCGACGGCGAGATTGCCGCCGAGGCAGACCAGCGCCTTCGACCGGCCTTCGATGATCGCCTCGATGGCCTCGACGGCGTTATGGCCCTTCTCCTCCGGCGGGCGAAAGCCAAAGGCCTTCTCCATGCCGTCGAGAAGCGCCGCGTTGGGGATCTCGGTGATTCCGACGGTCCGGTCGCCCTGAACGTTCGAA
The DNA here is from genome assembly GCF_056399245.1 of Rhizobium sp. 01N447_2. Taxonomy (NCBI): domain Bacteria; kingdom Pseudomonadati; phylum Pseudomonadota; class Alphaproteobacteria; order Hyphomicrobiales; family Rhizobiaceae; genus Rhizobium; species Rhizobium sp. 01N447_2. The sequence goes on along the minus strand of NZ_JBFTQY010000042.1, from coordinate 39,891 downwards.
TGCCCCCGCAGCGGGCAGATACCGGCGCCCTGGCGGCCGATATTTCCCCGCAACATCAGGAAATTGGCAAGCTGCTGGACATTGGCAGTGCCGTGGCTGTGCTGGGTGATGCCCATGCCATAGCAGAGGATGACGTTGCGGGCGTTGAGATAGACATCAACGGCGCTGTCGAGCGCCTCGAGCGTCAATCCTGATCTCTTCAGGATCGACGCCCACTCCGTCTTTGCAATATCGGCCTTGAGAGCCTCCAGTCCGATCGTGTGGGCTTCGATGAATTCCCGGTCAAGAAAGCCTTTGCCGCCTGCCGCGACATCGGCATCGTCGCGCTCGAATATCCGCTTCATCAGGCCCTTGAGGGCAGCGAGATCCCCGCCGGTGCGCAGCTGATGATAAGCCGATGCGATGGGCGTCGAAGACATCGTCGCCATTTCCACCGGGTTCTGCGGTGCCGCAAATTTCTCGAGCGCGCGTTCTTTCAGGGGATTGAAGACCACGATCGGGACGCCGCGCCTCGCGGCATCATGCAGAGTGGTCATCATCCGCGGGTGGTTGGTGCCGGGATTGTGGCCGAAGCTGAAGATGGCATCGGTGTGATCGAAATCCTCGAGCGTCACCGTGCCCTTGCCGACCCCGATCGACTCCGGCAGGCCGACGCTGGTCGCCTCATGGCACATGTTCGAACAGTCGGGAAAATTGTTGGTCCCGTAGGCCCTGACGAAAAGCTGGAACAGGAATGCCGCCTCGTTCGAGGCGCGTCCCGATGTGTAGAATTCGGCCATATCAGGATCGGGCAGTTTGCGCAGTTCGGCGCCGATCAACGTGAAGGCTTCCTCCCAGCCGATCGGCAGGTAACGGTCGCTGGCGTGATCATAGACCAGCGGGTGCGTCAGGCGGCCCTGGTCTTCCAGCTGGTGGTCGTTCCATTGCCACAGTTCGGCGACCGTATGCGCCGCGAAAAAGTCAGGCCCGGCACGTTTCGCCGTGGATTCCCAGGTGATCGCCTTGGCGCCGTTTTCACAGAACTCGAACGAACTCGTATGTTTGGGATCGGGCCAGGCGCAGCCCGGACAATCGAAACCCTCGGGCTGATTGGCTTTCAGCAGCGTCGCAGCCCCCTGCGCAATGACCTGCTGGCGCGCAAGGGTTTCGGCGACGGCTTTGAGTGCACCCCAACCGCCGGCAGGGGCCGTGTATTTCTCGATGCCTTTCGGCCGCTTCTTGGTCATCACCTGCTCCACAAATCCGTCCGAGGGCCAGCGCCTATTATCAATGCAAAGGGATGCCATGCGATAGATGGCGCGGACGTGCTTTTAAAAAAGATCGGACCGCTCCGAGGGGGCGGAGCGGTCCTGGCGGATCATGGGATCCACGAGACTCGGCGCGGGAGGGGACATGCCGATGTCTATCGGCACATTCGCGGTGCCGGTCTCCACATGGAAGTCACTTCCGAGAGACAGCCAGACCTTACGTCCCGGCAGCAGGCCACGAAACTATACATAGGTATTGGGGATGATCTTGTTGATCCAGGCATCCTGTCCCCACCTCGTCGTGCGCGCTGAAACCTAACAGAAGTATAGGTCCGGCTACACCAGCATTGAATGTCCCGCATTTCAAACTTGCTCTACGATTCTTTCGAGGCCAGCGAAGCAGGAACGCAAAATTGCCAACCGCGCAGCCAGATCGCCCCATCTCCGCAATTCGTTGATTCCAGCCAAGAGAATAGCCATTGACCGTATCGAACTCGAAAACCGTCGCAAGGTGCTCCACTGCCGCCGATTCTGGATATAGTCCCGTGCCAATCCGGAACGGAGGCGACGGCACAAGACCCTGACCGAAGGCTTTTGCTAACGCAAAGCCTTCAGCATTTCCTAAATCCTCGCAGCTAGAAGGTTACCATCCAGTTCAGGGGAAACGGCTGATGAGCATATCGGGTATTTCGAGCACTGCTCTTTCGGGAATCCGAGCGCAGACGACGCGGGTTAGCGCGATTGCCAACAACATCGCAAACAGCAGCACGCCGGGCTATGCCAGGCTGAACACCAGCCTCACCTCCGTTGAACCAGGCGGCGTCCAGGCCGTCGTTAGCCCGACTGCGTCAGATGTCGATCCGGCCACCGAACTCACCGACCTGATCGAAGCCGAGCAGAGCTACAAGGCAAATGCCGTGGTCTTCGAGACTGGCGCAGACATGTGGGAAATGCTCATGAGCATCAAGCGCGACTGAGCACGCCCGGATTTAATCGAGAAYTGGCTGGCTGAGAATTTCCCGCCAGCCTGAATGGCGTGGCTATCAGGAATGCGCCGGCTCGCCCTGGCGCTGGGCGGCAAGGGCTGCGAGATCGGCGGGCTTCAGCTCGACGGATTCGCCGCAGCCGCAGGCCGATGTCTGGTTCGGATTGGTGAAGGTGAAGCCGGAGCGGAGCGTCGTCGTTTCGAAGCCCATCTCGGTGCCGAGCAGATAGAGAGCTGCGGAGGGCTCGACCCAGACTTTGGCACCGTCGCGCTCGATCAGGTCGTCCTTGGCGTTGGGCTCGGTCACCAGGTCGATGGTATATTCCATCCCGGCGCAGCCGCCCTTCTTGATGCCGACGCGCACGCCCTTGGCATCAGGTCCTGAGTTCTCGACGATCGCCTTGACGCGAGCCGCAGCACCGTCCGTCATGCTCATGATTGCAAAGCCCATCGGCTCATTCTCCTTCCGCAACCGGGGTCAAGATCCGGCGCTTCGTGATTCAAATGTAGTACCCTGAAGTAAACGGATCAATACCGCGGGATGTCAGTACCAGCCTACGGCGACCTGTGCCTCTTCCGACATGCGGTCCGGCGTCCACGGCGGATCGAAAGTCATGGCCACCTCGACGCCCGACACGCCTTCGACGGCGCCGACGGCGTTTTCGACCCAGCCGGGCATCTCGCCGGCTACCGGGCAGCCGGGGGCGGTCAGCGTCATCATGATCTTCACCATCCGGTCGTCTTCGATGTCGATCTTATAGATCAGACCGAGTTCGAAGATGTCGGCGGGAATCTCCGGATCGTAGACGGTCTTCAGCGCGCTGATGACGTCGTCGCTCAGCCGCGCCAGCTCATCGGCCGGGATACTGGAATGCACGATGCCTTCGCGCACGTCGATCTTCTGTTCGCTTTCGTCCAGGCTCATCACGGACACTCCTCAAGCAAAGAACTTGCGCGCATATTCAAGCGCATCGGCCAGGGCATCGACCTCGGCGCGGGTATTGTACATGCCGAAGGATGCACGGCATGTGGAGGTGACGCCGAAGCGTTTCAAGAGCGGCATGGCGCAATGCGTGCCGGCCCTGACCGCAACACCCTGCCGGTCGATCACCATCGAGACGTCATGGGCATGGATACCGGCAAGCTCGAAGGAAAAGATGCTTCCCTTGTCAGGCGCCGTCCCAAAGACACGTAGCGAATTGACGGATTTCAGCCGCTCGACCGCATAGGCGGCAAGATCGGCCTCATGGCGGGCGATCGCCTCGCGGCCAACCTTCTCCATGTAGTCGAGCGCATAACCGAGCCCGATCGCCTGCACGATCGGCGGCGTGCCGGCCTCGAAGCGATGCGGCGGGTCGTTATAAGTGACCATATCCTCGGCGACCGCGAAGATCATCTCTCCGCCGCCCTGGAACGGCCGCATCTCAAAAAGCCGCTCCTTCTTGCCGTAGAGCACGCCGATGCCCGACGGGCCGTAGAGCTTGTGACCGGTCATGACGTACCAATCGCAATCGATATCCTGCACGTCGACAGGCAGATGCACGGCGCCCTGGCTGCCGTCGATCAGCACCGGGATGCCGCGCTCATGCGCGATCCGGCAGACTTCCTTGACGGGAACGATCGTGCCGAGCGCATTCGACATATGGGTGATGGCGACAAGCTTGGTGCGCTCCGTCAGGCTTTTCTCGAAATCTTCGATATGGAAGGCGCCTTCGTCATCCACGGGCACCCAGACAAGCTTGGCGCCCTGCCGCTCGCGGATGAAGTGCCAGGGCACGATGTTGGAATGGTGCTCCATGATCGTCAGGACGATCTCGTCGCCTTCGCCGATCTTCGGCATGCCCCAGCCGTAGGCGACAGTGTTGATCGCTTCCGTCGAATTCTTGGTGAAGACGATGTCGTTGACCGAGGGGGCGTTGAGGAAGCGGCGCACCTTCTCGCGCGCTGCCTCATAGGCGTCTGTCGCCGCATTCGAGAGATAGTGCAGGCCGCGATGCACATTGGCGTATTCATGCGAATAGGCATGCGAGATGGCGTCGATCACCACCTGCGGCTTCTGCGCCGATGCGCCGTTGTCGAGATAGACCAGCGGCTTGCCGTACACCTTCTCCGCCAGGATCGGAAAATCCCGACGGATGGCTTCGACGTCGTATTGCGTGGCCGGCACTATCTTGTCCATTGATATATCCGATCAGGCGTGCTTTTCGAGCCAGGCCGAAATCACGCCTTCCAGCGCCTCGACCAGGGCCTCGTCTTCCAGTTCCTCGACAATCTCGGCGACGAAGGCGTTGACGAGCATCGCCCGCGCCTTGTTCTCCGGAATGCCGCGCGCCATCATGTAATAGAGGTGATTGGCGTCGATATCGGTCACCGTCGCGCCATGGCCGCACTGGACGTCGTCGGCGAAGATCTCGAGCTCGGGCTTGACCGAGAATTCGGCATCGTCGGACATCAGCAGCGTGTTGCAGGCCATCTTGGCATCAGTCTTCTGCGCATCGGGCGCGACCCGGATCATGCCCTGGAAGACACCTTTGGCGCGGTCGAAGACGACATTGCGGATCACTTCGGTGGAGCCGGTATTCGGCACGTCGTGGCCGAGCACCATCGTCACGTCGGTATGGCTGTCGCCGCCGAGCAGGTTGATGCCGCGCAGCGTCAGGTCGGCGCCCTCGCCCGTCACCTTGATGTTAAGCTCCTGGCGCACCAGCTTGCCGCCGGCATTGATGACGAAAAGCCGGAGCTTGGCGTCAGCGCCGAGATCGATGCGGATCTGGCCGAGATGCGTATCGTCGGCTCCCTGCTGCTGCAGGATGATCCAGGTCAGTTCCGTGCCTTCGCCGACCGTGATGTCACTGACGTGGGACACGAGGGCCGCATCGCCGGTCACCGTGAGGTGACGCTCGATGACCGTCGCCTTGGTACCGGCGCCAAAGGACACAGGAAGGCGCGTATGTGTCTGCCCGCCCGCATGGATGAACTGGATTTCAAGCGGGTTTTCAAGCTCGGTATCAGCAGGCACGTCGATGACATAGCCGTCGCGCACGAAGCTGCCATTGATGCGGCCGACCGCGTCGTCGCTGCCKAGCGCATCCAGGCCGTCCGCGGCGGAGCCGTCGAGCAGATGTTCGGAATAGGGCGAAACGCCAAGACCGTCGGCGGCAGCCTTCTGGTTGGAATGGCCCTGGATCACCGCCAGCACCGTGGCCTCGGCAACGAGCGGCTCCAAAGCGTCCGAGCCGGCATCACCCGCCTGCGACGGGACAGTGCGCAAAAGATTCTTGAGATCGGTATAGTGCCAGGCCTCGATCCGGCGCGTCGGCAGGCCGGCCTTCTTCAGGTCGTCGAGAAGCCGGTCCCGCAGCGCTGTTACCGCGCCGTTGCCCGGCAGTTCACCGATCTGCTGGTTGAAGGCCTCGATCAGCGCCGCCTCGGCCGCGGTCAGGCGGCTTGTCGTCTGCATGTTCATGGACGTCGTCCTTTCCGCCCGAAACTCAGGCTGCCGCGCCGATGATGTCGGCATAGCCGTTGGCTTCCAGCTCATGCGCCAGCGTCTTGTCGCCCGACTTGATCACCTGGCCCTTGTAGAGCACATGGACGGTATCCGGCACGATATAATCGAGCAGGCGCTGGTAGTGGGTGATGACGACGACGGCGCGGTCCGGTGAACGCAGCGCGTTGACGCCGTCGGCGACGATCTTCAGCGCGTCGATGTCGAGGCCGGAATCGGTTTCGTCGAGCACGCAGAGCTTCGGTTCGAGCAGCGCCATCTGCAGAATCTCGGCGCGCTTCTTCTCGCCGCCGGAGAAGCCGACGTTGAGCGGCCGCTTCAGCATCTCGGTATTGATCTGCAGCTTGCCGGCGGCATCCTTGACGCGGCGCATGAAATCCGGCGTCGTCAACTCGTCCTCGCCGCGCGCCTTGCGCTGCTCGTTCATCGCCACCTTCAGGAACTGCATGGTGGCGACACCCGGAATTTCCACCGGATACTGGAAGGCGAGGAAGATGCCCTTGGCGGCGCGTTCGGCCGGATCGAGTTCGAGAATGCTCTCGCCATTGTAGAGAATGTCGCCCTCGGTGACTTCGTAATCGCTGCGGCCGGAAAGGACGTAGGAGAGCGTCGACTTGCCGGAGCCGTTCGGCCCCATGATAGCGGCAACTTCACCGGCCTTCACCGTCAGGTTCAGACCACGGATGATCTCGGTGCCATCTTCGGCGATACGGGCATGGAGGTTCTTAATTTCAAGCATCTTTGGTTCCTGCGTTTTTCTCTGCGCAGCTCACTAAGAGCCTCGCGTAATTTCTAAGGGACATCGACATGTTGCGCTCGGCGCTATCGAGCAAAAAAACGAACGACGCGGAAAACCGCGACCGTTACGAGCCCAACCCACTCGAGAAAATCCGAGATCCCCTGAATGATCTTTCCCGGTTTTTCCATGCGCTGCCGGAGAAACACATAAGGCTGCTCCGGCGGCGTTTCGGTCTCGTTTCTTAGCTCCCGGGGGCGAATTTTCGCCAATATCTCCCCGCGCATATTCGTCAGACGTTCAAGAATGCGCTTCTTGTCCGCTTCGCTCATGTCAGCCCACAGAGCCTTCCAGCGAAATGCTGATCAGCTTCTGCGCCTCGACAGCGAATTCCATCGGCAGTTCCTGCAGCACTTCCTTGACGAAACCGTTGACGATCAGGGCGATCGCCGCTTCGGTCGGGATGCCGCGCTGCAGGCAGTAAAACAGCTGATCCTCGGAGATCTTTGAGGTTGTCGCCTCATGCTCGAACTGCGCCGTCGAATTCTTCGCCTCGATGTAGGGCACGGTATGGGCGCCGCACTTGTCGCCGATCAGCAACGAATCGCACTGGGTGAAGTTGCGCGCATTCGATGCCTTGCGGTGAGCCGAGACCTGGCCGCGATAGGTGTTGTTGGAAACGCCGGCCGCGATGCCCTTGGAGACGATACGGCTCGACGTGTTCTTGCCGAGATGGATCATCTTGGTGCCGCTGTCGATCTGCTGATGGCCATTCGAAACGGCGATCGAGTAGAATTCGCCGCGGCTGTCATCGCCGCGCAGGATGCAGGACGGATATTTCCAGGTGATCGCCGAGCCGGTTTCGACCTGCGTCCAGGAAATCTTCGAGCGGTCGCCACGGCAATCGCCGCGCTTGGTGACGAAGTTGTAGATGCCGCCCTTGCCGTTCTTGTCGCCGGGATACCAGTTCTGCACCGTCGAATATTTGATCTCGGCATCGTCGAGCGCAACCAGCTCGACCACGGCGGCATGCAGCTGGTTTTCATCGCGCTGCGGCGCCGTGCAGCCTTCGAGATAGGAGACGTAGGCGCCCTCTTCCGCAATGATCAGCGTGCGCTCGAACTGGCCAGTGCCTTTCTCATTGATGCGAAAATAGGTGGACAGCTCCATCGGGCAACGAACGCCCTTCGGCACGAAGACGAAGGAACCGTCGGTGAATACAGCCGAATTCAGCGTCGCATAATAATTGTCCGAGGTCGGCACGACCGAGCCGAGATATTTCCGGACGAGATCGGGATATTCGCGGATTGCTTCCGAGATCGACATGAAGATCACGCCGGCCTTCTTCAGCTCTGCCTTGAAGGTGGTGACGACCGACACGCTGTCGAAAACGGCGTCGACGGCGATCTTCGGCTTCTCGACGCCGGCAAGAATCTCCTGCTCACGCAGCGGAATGCCGAGCTTCTCATAGACCTTCAACAGCTCCGGATCGACCTCATCGAGCGACTTTGGACCCGGCGTGCTTTTCGGCGCGGCGTAATAATAGATGTCGTTGAAATCGATCTTGGGATAGTTGACGCGCGCCCAGGTCGGCTCTTCCAGTGTCAGCCAGCGACGATAGGCCTCGAGACGCCATTCCAGCATCCACACAGGCTCCTGCTTCTTCGCCGAAATGAAACGAATGATGTCTTCGGACAGGCCTTTCGGCGCCTTGTCCATCTCGATGACGGTCTCGAAACCGTATTTGTACTGGTCCACATCGATCAGGCGGACCTGGTCGATTGTTTCCTGCACGGCAGCCATCTCATTCTCCAATCTCGCCGGATACAAGGTCCGGCAGCTTGTAGTGTTTGGGCAATTGTCTTGCCCTTTATGTAAGAGGCCAAAAGGGACTTTTCAGCCCGATTGGCAAGCAGAAATTTGCGTTTCCGCAAGTTTTGACACAGGGCAAGCCGCCTCCCCAGCCGACCTGCGCCGGTTGGCGATCTTTGCGAAGGCCGCAATCGCCCTGTCGATATCCTCTTCCGTCGTCGAAAAGCCGAGCGAGATGCGCAGCGCTCCGAGCTTGGCGTCACGGCCCATCGCCGTCAGCACATGGCTTTCGCCGAGCCGGCCGGATGAGCAGGCGGATCCTGCAGAAAGGGCAACGCCTTCAAGATCGAAGGCGATCTGCCCGGTCTCAGCCTTCAGCCCCGGCAGGGTGAAGAAGATCGTATTGGCGACGCGCTCGCCGCCCTCGCCGTGAATTATCACGTCGGCTGCGACTTCACGCATGCCGGCTTCCAGCCGCTCGCGCAACGCGCCGATCGCCGCATTGCGCGCCTCGAATTCGTCTGCCGCGGCTTCTGCCGCCGCGCCGAAGCCGATCAGCGCCAGCGAATTCTGTGTCCCTGAGCGGTGACCTCGCTCCTGCCCTCCGCCCTGGATCAGCGGCTTGGGCATCAGCGCCTCGCCGCGCGCAATCAGTGCGCCGGCCCCCTTCGGCCCGCCGATCTTATGCGAGGAAACGATCAAGAAATCGGCGCCGATCTTTTCGATGTCAAGCGCGATGCGGCCGGCAGCCTGGACGGCATCGACGACGAAGAGGCCGCCATGGGCGTGGACGATCTTTGCCGCCGCCTCAACCGGCTGGACGATGCCCGTCTCATTGTTGACGAGCATGACGGCGACCATCGGCAGGCCGGCGGCCTTGTCATGGGCATCGAGCAGCTTGGAGAGTGCGTCGAGATCGACGATCCCGGCTTCCGTCACCGGGATCTCCGTCATCTTGTCCCTGGCGAAGCGACCGCCTTCGCGCACCGCCGGATGCTCAATCGCCGAAAAATAAAGCTGGCCCAGCCGCAGCGGCGTGCGCCCCATGCGGAAATCCGGTGTCAGCGCCAGATTGGCGGCCTCGGTCGCGCCGCTGGTGAAGACCACATTGCCGGCATCGGTGCCGACAAGCGCCGCCACCTTGCGTCGCGCGCTTTCGATGGCGGCGCGCGCGGCGCGACCCTCTCCGTGCACGCTGTTCGGATTGCCAAACACGTCGATGGCGCGCATGATCGCCGCGCGTGCTGCGGGGTGCAGGGGCGCTGTGGCATTCCAGTCGAGATAAAGGCGTGGCGGCGCCATGATCTTCAGTCCTGCGCTTGACGAGCTTGCTTCAGCGGCCGCGGTTCATTTTTCTTGAAATTTCCGCCGGGCTTGCCTTATGACACGTTCCACGATGCGTGGATCGCCATGCAAGTTTCGAATTGTTCTAAACTGCGTTTTAGAAAAGCTGACAACACTAGTCAAGTCATGTTGTCGTCCAACGCAGCGCGAACGCGAAATAAAACCCGGAGTACCAATGCCCGAAGTTATTTTCAACGGCCCAGCCGGCCGTCTTGAAGGCCGCTACCAGCCCTCCAAGGAAAAAAGCGCGCCCATCGCCCTGATTCTGCATCCGCATCCGCAGTTCGGCGGCACGATGAACAATCAGATCGTCTATCAGCTCTTCTACATGTTCCAGAAGCGTGGGTTCACGACGCTGCGCTTCAATTTCCGGGGCATCGGCCGCAGCCAGGGTGAATTCGACCACGGCGCCGGCGAACTCTCGGATGCCGCCTCGGCGCTCGACTGGGTGCAGAGCCTGCATCCCGATTCCAAGACCTGTTGGGTCGCCGGTTATTCCTTCGGCTCCTGGATCGGCATGCAGCTCCTGATGCGCCGGCCGGAGATCGAAGGCTTCATGTCGATCGCGCCACAGCCGAACACCTACGACTTCTCCTTCCTGGCGCCCTGCCCCTCCTCCGGCCTGATCATCAACGGTGAGGCCGACAAGGTGGCGCCGGAAAAGGATGTCAACGGCCTTGTGGAAAAACTGAAGACCCAGAAGGGCATCCTCATCACCCACCGCACCGTTGCTAACGCTAACCACTTCTTCAATGGCCAGGTGGAGACGCTGATGGGCGAATGCGAGGATTACCTCGACCGTCGACTCAACGGCGAACTGGTGCCGGAACCGGCCGCCAAGCGGATCCGCTGACACCACGAAATCCAGGCCTCATCGATGCCGTGACGGCCCGGAACACAACCGGGCCGGATGTGCCAGAACAGATCACCTATCATGTTGCAATCCATGTTGCAGTGCGGTAGGGTCCTCGCGATCCTAACAAAAGCGAGGTCCGCAATGACCAAGTCGTTCGGGGAAGTCCTGGATAAGTATAGGGGTATTGGTCCGGGGTTCGATTTTCTTCGAATAGGGCTCGCCTTTTCCATCGTATTGACCCATTCATTTTTGTTAACCGAGAACAATGACTTCATCAGGGGGTCGGTATTCTGGTTCACTGAATACGCTCTTGTTCCGATGTTCTTCGCCTTGAGCGGATTTCTGATCGCCGGCAGTGCACAGCGCCTCAGCCTCCGGAATTTCCTGATCAACCGAGGCTTGCGCATCGTCCCGGCCCTTGCGGTCGATATCGTCGTCTGCTCGTTGATTATCGGGCCGATCATTACGGTCGTGTACCACTCCGAATATTTTACCGATCAGCGGTTTTTCAAATACTTCCTGAATATCGTCGGCTGGATCCATTACGAGCTGCCGGGCGTGTTCCAGGATAATCCGAGCCAGCGTGTCAACGGCGCTCTCTGGACAGTTCCCTGGGAGATCTTCTGCTACATCATCATGTCGTTCCTGATGGTCACCGCCATAGTGAAGACGCGCTACAAGCTGCTCGCGGTGACGATCGCCTACATAGCCATCGGCATTGTCGTACAGAAGATGCCCTATCTGTTGCCTGACTCGATCAAGCCGATCGCGCGCTTCCTGTTCATGAGCCGAGGCTCACAGCTGATAACGGCCTTTATGATGGGCATCGTCGCCTTTCAGTTCAAAGCGGTCATTCCGCACTCCCGCTGGCTGTTCGCCGCCGCCTGCCTGGTTTGCATCGTCGCCATTCTCACCCTGGACAGCCGGGCGACAGAGTCGGTGATGAACCGGCCCCTGGTCATCACCTCTCTCGTTTACATCACCGTCTTCGTCGGCCTGTCCGAGGTGCCCATCCCGGCCTTTTTCAGGAAAGGCGACTACTCCTACGGCGTCTATCTCTATCACGACCCGTTTTTGCAGATCTGGATCAGCTCGTTCCCGTCGGTTTTCCTCTATCCGAAATATGGTGCGCTGGCCCTCTATCTCGTCGGCCTGCCATCGGCTCTCGCCGTTGCGGTGCTGTCCTGGCATTTCATCGAGAAGCCTATCCTAGGCCTTCGCAAGAAATTTTCGTTCATCGCCCAGGTCAGAGGCGTCGAGGACGGCAATCAGGCTGGGCGCGAATCCCATGTCCGGCCGGTCGCAGTAAAGAGTTAGGGCTTTGCCGGCCGCATATCGGCGGTGAGTTCGAAAGCCGGGTCCAGCACTCCATCGATCAGGATCGGCGCGCGTTCGCGCATGCCGATTTTTCTGAGAACGCGCTGCGAGGCGATGTTTTCGGGATGCGTGAAGGCGATGAAGCCCGATGCAAACTTTCTTTCGAAGAACCAGTCGGCAAGCGCACCCGCCGCTTCCGTTGCCAGACCCTTGCCCCACGCCTCCTCGCGCAGGGAATAACCGAGTTCGAATTGCTCGTTCCTAAACTTTGAAATCCCCGCACGGCCGAGAAACTGACCGTCTTTGGCGAGGAGCTTGTATTTGGTCGTGCCGTCGCGCGCCTGCTCCTCAAACCAGCCGCGCAGCCGCTCCTCAGCCTTCTCCAAGCTCCACGGCGTGTTGCCGGACGGATATCGGRTCGTCGCCATCGTCGAATGCAGCAGCTGCACCAGGGCAGCATCGCCTTCGTCCCACATGACGAAGCGCATCCGGGACGTCTTAAGAATGACCGTCTCCGACATCATGCCTCCACGATGACACCGCCGCTGACCGGAGCCCCGACCCCCGTCGTGCCGGGAAATGTCAACGGCAGCCCTTCCAGCGACCGGACGGCGAGATAGGCCCAGGCCTCGGCTTCCATCGCGTCACCATTGAAGCCTGCCTCCTCGGCAGTCAACACCTTTGATCCCAGCCGTTCGGCCATGACCGAAAACTCCGCCATCAGGGTGGCGTTCAGGCGCCCTCCGCCGCAGACGATATAGATCGACGGTGTCTCGGGAAGGAAGTTGGCAGATTTGATGATCGACGCGGCGGCGACATACGCCAGCGTCCGGGCGCCGTCTTCGAGGCTCGCCTCCTCGAGCCGAAGCGGCGCGAAATCACCGCGGTCGAGCGAACGGCGAACATTGCCGCGGAAGAACGGGCTTTGCAGATAACGCTCCGCCAGGCTGGCCACGACCTTGCCGCGCCCGCCGATCTCGCCGCCGGGGTCATAGGCTTTGCCGGTCTGCATCTCCACCCACTGGTCGATCAGCGTATTGCCCGGCCCGCTGTCGAAGGCCGATATCCGGCCGGCCGTACCGATAAAGGTGAGATTGGAGATGCCGCCGATGTTGACGAAGCACACCGCCTGTCCCTGCTGTTGGAATTTTCCCGCAAGTGCGGCGTGATAGGCCGGCACCAGCGGTGCACCCTGCCCGCCATGGACCATGTCGTTGGCGCGCATGTCGTAGACCACCGATATACCGGTTCTCTTCGCAAGTTCCTGCCCATCGCCGATCTGGATCGTCAATCCCTCATCAGGGCGATGGAGCACCGTCTGGCCATGGAAGCCGAGAACATCGACGCCAGCGGCAGAAAGCCCGAAACGCTCCAGGAATGCCGTTACGGCAGTTGCATGCCGCAAGGTAAGTTCAAGCTCGATGTCGTGAAGCTCAGCGGGCCGTTCGCTCCTGTCGCTCAGTGGACGTGCGATTTCCAGCGCCCGTTTGAGCCGCCCGCGAAAATCTGCGTCATAGGGCACGCCCATGAACGGTCCGCGCTCGATGAAGCCGCGGCCGTCGGTCCTGATCAGCGCGACGTCGATTCCGTCCATCGACGTGCCGCTCATCAGACCGATCGCGGTCCTGATGACATCCATGAGGTTTCCTTCCCGCGATTCCCGGATGCACTTTTATAAAAACAGTGCTAAACGCGCCGCGACAGATCAACAACAACGAACTTGCGCGAGGCCCAGATGGGCGAGCGCAGATATCAAGAGACGAAGGCCATGTCCGAGTTCAAGTCCGATTTCCTCCGCACGCTGAAAGAGCGCGGCTTCATTCATCAGGTCTCCGATGAAAGCGGCCTCGACGACCTGTTCGCCAAGGAAACCGTGACGGCCTATATCGGCTTCGATCCGACGGCGCCCAGCCTGCACGCCGGCTCGCTGATCCAGATCATGATGCTGCACTGGATGCAGAAGACCGGTCATCGTGCCATCTCGCTGATGGGCGGCGGCACCGGCATGGTCGGCGATCCCTCCTTCAAGGAAGAAGCGCGCCAGTTGATGACCGTCGATACGATCGAAGGCAACATCGCCTCGATCAAGCGCGTCTTCTCCAATTACCTGAACTACAGCGACGGTCCGAAGGACGCGCTGATGATCAACAATGCCGAATGGCTGCGCTCGCTGAACTATCTCGAATTCCTGCGCGACGTCGGCAAGCATTTCTCGGTCAACCGCATGCTGTCCTTCGATAGCGTCAAGACGCGTCTCGACCGCGAACAGTCCCTGTCCTTCCTGGAATTCAACTACATGATCCTCCAGGCCTACGACTTCGTCGAGCTGGCCAAGCGCTACGACTGCCGCCTGCAGATGGGTGGTTCGGACCAGTGGGGCAATATCGTCAACGGGATCGATCTCGGTCACCGCATGGGGACCCCGCAGCTCTACGCGCTGACGTCGCCGCTGCTGACGACGTCGTCGGGCGCCAAGATGGGCAAGTCGGCGACCGGCGCTGTCTGGCTGAACGCCGACATGCTCTCGGCCTATGACTTCTGGCAGTACTGGCGCAACACCGAGGATGCCGACGTCTCGCGCTTCCTGAAGCTCTACACGACGCTGCCGATGGATGAAATTGCCCGGCTCTCGGCACTCGGTGGTTCGGAGATCAACGAGGTCAAGAAGATCCTTGCGACCGAGGTTACGGCGATCCTGCACGGCCGCGAGGCCGCTGAACAGGCTGCCGAAACGGCGCGCAAGACCTTCGAGGAAGGTGGCCTCTCGGAAAATCTGCCGTCGGTCGACGTGCCCGCCTCCGAGCTCGACGCCGGCATCGGCCTTCTGTCGCTGATCGTTCGCGCCGGCCTTGYCTCATCGAACGGCGAAGCCCGCCGTCACGTCCAGGGCGGCGCCGTCCGCATCAACGACGAGGCGATCAGCGACGAACGCAAGATGATCGGCAGCGGCGAAATCACCACCGACGGAGTCATCAAGCTTTCGCTCGGCAAGAAGAAGCACATCCTGATCCGCCGCGCGGCGTAAGCGGCTTCAATTCCGAACCGATATCAAAGCCGGCGCCCGCGCCGGCTTTTTCTTTGCCTCACTATTCGGGTCGGCGAGCAAGATCACTCAGCTCACCGCCGGTATTTCGGATCATCTCGTCTGGTTTCTTAAGAAGATAGCCCGGCGGATCGACGCTTGAAGCGGGCTTCACCCGCGACCACCAGCTGATCGAGAAGATCGGCGGCGTCATTTCCGCGTCCAGAGGAACCATCAGGACGTGGTCGGAACGGATGACCGCCTCTTGCGATTTCAGCCGCACGCCCTTTTCCGCGGAAAGCGACACGTCGGGAATCGTGACGGCCATCATGGCGACCGATGCGAAAGAAACTGTCCGGGCGCACTGCATGGCATCCTCCGACATTGCACCGGCCGTTGCTTCCTGGCCGGGACAGTATAGTACATCAGATTTTCCTAAAATAGGCAAAGTATCAATGCCGGATTTGTCAGCCTGGCTTGGAATTGGCTTTGTCTTGGAGGAGCCCACGCACTTCTCTACTGCGAAGCGCCACGACCCGCATAACGAATGCTTTGTCGGAACCTTTTCGGCCCGCCGGGATTTGCGACCAGATGGGATTGGAGCGCCGGCATGATCAACGACCTCTGGTATAAGAACGCTGTCATCTACTGCCTGTCGGTCGAGACATTCATGGACGCGAACGGTGACGGCGTGGGTGATTTTCAGGGCCTGATGCGGCGCCTCGACTATCTCTCCGGCCTCGGCGTGACGGCGATCTGGCTCATGCCGTTCCAGGCGTCGCCCGGTCGCGACGACGGTTACGACGTCTCCGATTATTACAATGTCGACCCGCGTTACGGCTCGCTCGGCGATTTCGTCGAATTCACCCACGGCGCCAAGCAACGCGGTATCCGCGTGCTGATCGATCTGGTGATCAATCATACATCCAGGGACCATCCCTGGTTCCAGGACGCCAGGAGCGATCCGCGCTCGCACTATCGCGACTGGTACGTCTGGTCGGAGAAAAAGCCCGCGAATGCCGATCAGGGCATGGTCTTTCCCGGCGTCCAGAAGACAACCTGGACCTATGACGACAAGGCGAAAGCCTACTATTTTCATCGTTTCTACGATCACCAGCCCGATCTCAATACCTCTCATCCCGAGGTGCAGGCGGAAATCCTCAAGATCATGGGCTTCTGGATCCAGCTCGGCGTCTCCGGTTTCCGGATGGATGCCGCCCCCTTCATCATCGCGACCAAAGGTGCCGACGTCGTCAAGCCTGTCGAGCAGTTCGATATGCTGAGGAAGTTTCGCGAATTCCTGCAGTGGCGCCTGGGCGATTCCATCGTGCTGGCGGAGGCCAATATCCTGCCGAAGGACAATTTCGAATATTTTGGCGATGACGGTGACCGCATGCAGATGATGTTCAACTTCCAGGTCAACCAGGCGCTGTTTTATGCTTTCGCCAGCGCCGATACTCGGCCGCTCAAGAAGGCCATGGAGGCCACGAAACCGCGCCCCGCGACCGCGCAATGGGGCCTCTTTCTTCGCAACCACGACGAACTGGATCTCGGCAGGCTGACGGACAAGCAGCGCGGCGCGGTATTCGCCGCTCTCGGACCCGAAAAGGACATGCAACTCTATGACAGGGGCATTCGCCGTCGCCTGGCGCCCATGCTCGGCGGCGATCGCCGCCGGATCGAAATGGCCTACAGCCTGCTGTTCTCGCTGCCTGGAACGCCTGTTATCCGCTACGGCGACGAGATCGGTATGGGCGATGATCTAAACCTGCCGGAGCGTGACTGCGCACGCACGCCGATGCAATGGTCGACGGAAGCGGAAGGCGGCTTCACCAAAAGTAAAAAGCTTGTCTCGCCCGTCATCAAGGACGGTCCCTATGGCTTCCAGCATGTCAATGTTGCCGAACAACGGCGCGATCCCAATTCCTTGCTGAACTGGACCGAGCGGATGATCCGGATGCGCAAGGAAGCTCCTGAAATCGGCTGGGGCGACTTTTCTGTAATCGACACCGGTGACGACGGCGTGCTGGCTCTTCGTTATGACTGGCGCGGCAATTCCGTGTTGATCCTGCACAATCTGCATGCGCAGCCGGCGGAAGTGACCTTCGATCCCGACATCGGTGAAGACGGACGACAATTGATCGATATTGCCGATGGCGCGAGCAGCAAGGCAGACGAGAAAGGATTTCATACCGTCATGCTCGATGCATACGGCTATCGCTGGTATCGCGTCGGCGGTCTCGACTATCTCCTCAGGCGCAAGGAGATCTAGGGACTTCTCGCCACGACTTCTGCCGTGACGGCTTCCCCCGCCTCACTGGAATTCGAAGATCTGCCGGAAAACACCAGGCGCGATGATCGACAGCGGGTTGATCTGCAGGTTCGGCTGGTCGAACTTGCCTGTCAGCTTGAAGGTGATGCCTATCAGGCCGCGGTCGCTGCCATTGCCGAGGATGACGCCGATCAGCGGCAGTTCGGCGAACAGGCGGTTGAGGCCGTAGGCCGGCATGAAGGTGCCGGTCATGTCCATGTTGCCTTTGCGATCGCSCACAGTGCCCTGGAAAGTCGCGCCGATCTGGTCGCCGCGCAGCACGCCGTTTTCGATGCCGACCATGCCATTGCGCGAAACGACGCGGGCAAAGCCACGCTGGAAGCGCTGCGACGAGGTATCGATATCGCGCTTGACGGCCTCGTTGAGGCTGCGCTGCTCACTTCCAACGGGCGTCGAGACGATCGACCGCAGGCGTTGTTCGTTGACAATCGCGAAGCGGCGCACGTCGAGCGAACCGTCCCAGCCGCCCTCCGCCCCCAGCCGGATCGCCAGATTAAGCAGCCCGCCCTGCATGTGCTGGTAGAGATCGGCGAAACGCGATACCGCCCCGGCATCGCCGCTGGTGATGTTGATGACGCCGCCGTCCTTCATCTGGCTGACCACCGCCTCGCCGCTGTCGGTAACGGCTGAGAAGTTGAGCGCCTGCAGCTTGTCGCCGCGCAGTGATATTTGCGCCTGGAAATTGCCGACCTTCTCGTCGTTGAAGCCGATGACGTTTTTCAGCTTGGCGCGCACCGATACTGCGGTATCGCCGGCATCTCCGTTACCATCGCTGTCCGAGCCCGATTTCAACCGCGCGATGACGGGCCGCGCATCGGCGCTGTCGCCGGAGACCGAGACGTCGAAATTGCCCTTGTTGCGCTTCACCGACAAGGCGAAATCGTCGAGCGAGGAGAGCTTGACGCTATCGAAATCCGCCGAGATCAGCCCGCCCTTTCCGATATCAAGCGACCCGTTGGCGCCGAAACCGTCGCCCTTCAGTCGGAAGTTCCTGATCTGTGTGCTGTCGGCCGGGCCGGATGTTTCGAATTCGGCCGTGGCGGCAATGCCGCTGCCTTTCGCCCAGCCAATCCAAGGCAGTTCGAGCAGCGACTTGGTGAGGTCGAGCTGGACGTCCTGCCTGTCGTCATCGATCCGCGTCAGCACCATCTTCACGCTGCCGCCGACGATGCCGGAAAGCCCGGGTATCAGCTTGTTGCGCTGGTCCTCGGAGAGCGTCGCGGTGATGACGCGCTGCCGCTCCACGCCTGAGGATGCCTCGACCGGCTCGGTAAGATCGATATCGGCCGGGACGCCGTCGATCTGCGCCTTGGCGTCGAGCGTGATCCGTTTCGGATTGCCGTTCAGCGTGCCGTCGACATTGCTGATGATCCGGCCGGAATACGGCTTGGCAAGATCGACGTCGGTGAGCTTCATCGCCGCCGTCCATTCAGCCGGCGGCGGGTTCTGCGAGGAGAGCAGGCCGAAATGCGCCTTCACATTCGCTTCGACTCGCCCCTTGAGATCGTCGGGCGTAAAGCCGGCGCGCTGCAGCACCCGGATCGGCCTGTAGGTCAGAAGCTCGCCGACGGCGTCCGCCGCACCCGAGACCGTAAGGTCGATATCGGCCATCAGCGGCTTGTCGTAGGTGGCGGGCAGGACGAACGTCCCCTGCCCGAGATTGACGGATCGGCCGGAAGGGAAATAGGAGGTGCCGCTCTTGAACGCGATCGTCGCAACAGGCCCCATCAGGTCGAAATGCGCCGCCGTGTCGCGGATCGGCGGAATGTCGCCAGCGACGTTCATCCGCGCGCCCGTGACGTCGAAGGCGATGCGGATCTGGTTGGCGTCAAGCTTCAACCCCTTGCCGCCGGCCGCCTCGTCCAGCCTGCCAGAGGGAATGAAAACGGAAATGGCGGCGTCGGTGACGGTGCCGCCGAAGAGATTGCCGTGCACCCAGGTGCGCACCTTGGGCGCCATCCAGAACGGCCAGAGCTGCTTGATCGCCGTCGCCTCTAGCTTCGCCGACTGGCCGGCGAAGCTGAACTCCGGCGATTTGTTGCCGAGCTTGACATCAAGCGATCCGTAAAGCGCGCCGAGCGGGCTGGAGACGGTCATGTTGGGAAACCGGAATTCCCGCTCAGTGACCATATAACGCCCGGTCGCCTGGATATCGAAGGAAAGCGGCTGCTCGCCGGAGCCGCCGGGTGCTGCCGTGCCGCCGCTGACGAGCAGGTCTATGCCGAAGCCTTTGCCTGCCTGCGGGTCGAGCTTGTCGAGATCGATCAGCGCGCCGTTGAAGGGAATCGTGGTGGCGCCGAACCGGGCGTTCGACCGGGCGATCTCCAGCGTCTGCTTGTCGAAATCATAGACGAGGTTGATCTGCGCGCCGGAGATCTCCTGCGAATCGCCATCCGCATAAATCAGGCCGGGATCGATGTCGATCGTCGCCGCAAGCGTCGGCGCGACAACATCAGCGGCCCGGGTGGCCGATACCGTCAGGTCGGCGAAGGCGCTGAGCCCCTGGCGGATGACGCCCTGATCGTTGCGCTTCAGCGCAAAGGGCGTGAGGTCGGCATGCTTGAGCGTCGCCACGACCTTGGAGACATGCCCGCCTTTCTTCTCGGCCAGCACGTCGAGTTCCGCCACCTCGCCGTTGAGCGCGATCTCGCCGGTCAATTGCAGCGAGGTCGGGCCGGCACGGGCAAAGGCGATATTGTCGATGACGAGCGACAGCGGGCCGTTGGCGGTATCGGCAAGCTTGACGTCGATGCCCGAGATGCGCACCGAATCCGTGGAACCGCGCGTCAGGAACTTGTCGAACAGGTCGAGATGCGAAAAGATCGTCTCGATCGCCGCCGGCATCGCGTCGATGCGCAGGCCGCCGAGCGTGACGGGTGCGCCCGAGGGCAGAAGCGCCGTATCGAGCGCGATATCGTCCGCCTCGATCGCGGTGACCGCGATGCGGCCACGGAAAAGCTGGAGCGGATCGAGCGCCATGCTGATCGAGCGCGTCGTCGACATATGCTCGCCGCTCTCCTGATCGATCATGTTGACGTCGCGCGCTTCCAGCGCCAGCCGGAATCCCGAGGTGAAGCGGATGACGGTGGAGCCGACCTCGGCGCGGTAGCGCGGTCCGGCTACACTGTTCAGCGCCGCCTGCGCCTGCTGCGACAGCGGCTTGTCGAACATGCCGCCCTCGACGGTGAAGACGATGGCGGCGAGAAGGAGGAGAATCAGCCCGAGGAATCCACAAGTCAGCTTCGCCGTACCGCGCATCGGCGAGCGCGGCGGCGGGCAATGAACGATGATCGGATCCTCTGTCTGAGCCGACGGCAAGCGGTCCAGCGCAACGATATCCTTCTTGCGAAACGTGACCTTTTCGCCGCGGATGGCTGACATGCGCCCTCGGGCTCTCCCTTAAGTGAAGAATTGAACCCGGCCATGCTGGACGGGTTTCCGTCCACTATATAATTCGGGGAGAGAAAGTGTCATCCACAAACCCGGCAAAAGAAAGGTTTTCCTAATGGCGGTTCCCGGCATCGGCGTCTCGGCCCCCGATTTCAACCTTCCCCGCGACGGCGGCGGCCGCGTCTCGCTGGCCGAATTCCACGGCAGACCGCTCGTGCTGTTCTTCTATCCCAAGGACGATACGACGGGCTGCACCGCCGAATCATTGGCTTTCACCGCGTTGGCAAGCGAGTTCGAGGCGGCCGGTGCTGCCGTCATCGGCATGTCGCCCGATTCGGCCGCCTGCCATGACAAGTTCATCAAGAAGCACCGTCTTTCGGTAGCGCTCGCCTCGGACGAGGAAAAGACGACGCTGCAGGCCTATGGCGTCTGGAAGGAAAAGAGCATGTACGGCCGCAACTTCATGGGCGTCGAGCGCACCACCTTCCTCATCCGCCAGGACGGCACGATCGCCACCATCTGGCAAAAGGTGAAGGTGCAGGGCCATGCCGAGACCGTGCTCGAGGCCGTGAGGAACCTGGCCGCGTGACCGGGGATCTCACGATAACCTCGCTGCGCGGCGGCGCCATCGATGCGATCTCTTCGGCCGATCTCGACCGCAAGACGGCACTTGCGCAGCAAAGCGCCACCCGCTGGTTCGCCCGTCGGGTGTCGCTGCGCTCGCCGCTCGATGCGGCGCTGCCCGACAGGCCCGGCCGTCCTGACAAACCGGTGCTGACGCCGCCGAACCAGGTGGAGAAGCGCTCGCTGCATACGCTCAAAGGGCGGATCGCCCTGCTGCACGCCATCGCCCATATCGAGCTCAACGCCGTCGATCTGGCGCTCGATATCGTCGCGCGATTCGCGACCGAGCAGGTGCCGAATTCCTTTTTCGACGGCTGGATGCAGGTCGCCTTCGAGGAGGCGAAGCATTTCCGTATGGTGCGTGCCAGGCTCAACGATCTCGGAGCCGATTACGGCGATTTGCCCGCCCATGATGGGCTCTGGCAGGCCGCCCATTCGACCCGCAACGACCTGACGGCAAGGCTCGCTGTCGTGCCGCTGATTCTCGAAGCCCGCGGCCTCGACGTTACGCCGTCGCTGCAGGCGAAGATGCGTCAGACCGGTGATCTCGAAAGTGCCGATGTCCTCGACGTCATCTACAACGACGAGAAAGGCCATGTCGCCGTCGGCGCAAAATGGTTCCGCTTTCTCTGCGCCCGCGAGAAGCGTGACCCGGCAAAAGCGTTCCAGGAGCTGGTGCGGGCCAATTTCCGCGGACCGCTGAAGCCGCCCTTCAACGACCTTGCCCGCGCCGAGGCCGGGCTGACGCCGTCCTTCTACCGCTCGCTCGCATCGATCAGCCACGCTTGAAGTCACTGAAATTTATGATGCGACGGCGGCAATGAAAGCATTCATTAACCATAACGGTGTCTAATTTCCGAAAGAGGCGTAGAGCATCAATCGGGAGAGCCTGCGTGAACAGCGGACATCAGCACCGGGTATTCGGCAGGCGGGCACAGGAACATATCCTCATCCTGGCAAGCGGCGACAAGGTCCGCCATATGACGGTCCGGCCCTGGATGGCTGCGCTGGCCTTCTGCTTTGTCGGCGTCTTCTCGATCGGCTACCTCTTGGCCACGTCCTATCTCGTGCTGCGCGACGATCTGATCGGCGCCACCATGGCCCGCCAGGCGCGCATGCAGCACGACTATGAAGACCGCATCGCCGCCCTCCGCGCGCAGGTCGACCGCATCACCTCCCGCCAGCTTCTCGATCAGCAGGTGGTCGAAGACAAGGTCGACAAGCTGATGGAGCAACAGATGGCGCTCACCTCGCGCCATGGCAAACTCGACAATCTGCTCGACCGGGCCGAAAGCTCCGGCTTGACGGAAAAGGACGGCGCCCTGCCCGCGCCGACTTCCCCCGTTCAGTCCTATGCGCCCGATATCAAGGACAAGCGTGCTTCGCTCACTGGTGGCGGCATTGAGGCGATCGAGAAACAGCTGGCGAGCGGCGCGCCCGCCGATGCGACGCCGGACAATTCGACGCTCGCCTATGTGCCGGCTGCCGAAACGGTCGGCGACCGTGCCGACCGCATCTTCTCCAAGGTGACGCTGTCGCTGAAAGATGTCGAACAGGATCAGCGCAGTCGTGTCGAACAGCTGACGAACGATGCCGGCAATGCCGCCAACGCCATCGAGACCGTGCTGACCCGCTTCAAGATTCCGATGCCCGAGAGCGCTGCCGAGAAAGACGATGACGATGCGGTCGGCGGCCCCTATGTCGAGCCGGAAAGCAACGACGGTTTCAACAATTCGCTGGTCGCGCTCGACGGCGCGCTGACCCGGCTCGAAGCAGTGCGCAGCACCGCCGAATCCCTGCCCTTCCGCAATCCGGCTATCGGCAAGGACGTGACCAGCCCCTTCGGCAATCGCCGTGATCCGTTCCTCGGCCGCCTCGCGCTCCATTCCGGCATCGACTTCCGCTTTTCGCCGGGCGAAAGGATCCGCCCGACGGCACCAGGCAAGGTGATTTCGGCCGGCTGGACCGGCGGCTACGGCAACATGGTCGAGGTCGATCACGGCAACGGCATCTCGACCCGCTACGGGCATATGTCGGAGGTTCTGGTCAAGGTCGGCGACACGGTCGATCGCAACGACGTCATCGGCCTTGCCGGCAGCACCGGCCGCTCGACGGGCACGCACCTGCACTATGAAGTGCGACAGGACGGCCATGCCGTCGATCCAGTATATTTCATGAATGCCGGCCTTAAACTCGCCACCTATATCAAGTAACTCCTGCCCGGTAACCAACGCTTCACTCTGCAATGGGTGCGGCGTCTCTATTTCTTGACTTGCCGGCCATTYGGGGCTATGTCGCGCTGCATTGCGGCATGCAATCCCGCCGACTCGTTCAGAGTGCGGCCGAACCKGAAYGGAAACAGTTTTCCCTTTGACGACATTTGCTGACCTTGGCTTGAGCCAAAAAGTGCTATCCGCTGTTACGGATGCGGGCTACACGATCCCCACGCCCATTCAGGCGGGAGCCATCCCGTTTGCGCTCGAGCGCCGCGATATTTGCGGCATCGCGCAGACCGGCACTGGCAAGACGGCATCCTTCGTGCTGCCGATGCTGTCGCTTCTCGAAAAGGGCCGTGCGCGTGCGCGCATGCCCCGCACGCTGATTCTCGAACCGACGCGCGAACTCGCCGCTCAGGTCGCCGAGAATTTCGAGAAATACGGCAAGAACCACCGCCTCAACGTCGCCCTCCTGATCGGCGGCGTTTCCTTCGAAGACCAGGACCGCAAGCTCGAGCGCGGCGCCGATGTGCTGATCTGCACGCCCGGCCGCCTGCTCGACCATTTCGAGCGCGGCAAGCTCCTGATGAGCGGCGTCGAGATTCTCGTCATCGACGAGGCCGACCGCATGCTCGACATGGGTTTCATCCCCGATATCGAACGCATCGCCAAGATGATCCCGTTCACTCGCCAGACGCTGTTCTTCTCGGCAACCATGCCGTCGGAGATCCAGAAGCTCGCCGATCGATTCCTGCAGAATCCAGAGCGTATCGAAGTCGCAAAGCCGGCTTCCGCTGCCGCGACCGTGACGCAGCGTTTCGTCGCCTCGCACGGCAAGGATTACGAAAAGCGCGCCGTCCTGCGCGAACTCGTCCGCGCCCAGACCGAACTCAAGAACGCCATCATCTTCTGCAACCGCAAGAAGGATGTCGCCGATCTCTTCCGTTCGCTCGAACGCCACGGCTTCTCGGTCGGCGCCCTGCATGGCGACATGGACCAACGTTCCCGCACGATGACGCTGCAGAGCTTCCGCGACGGCAACCTCCAGCTTCTGGTCGCTTCCGACGTCGCCGCCCGCGGCCTCGATATCCCCGATGTCAGCCACGTCTTCAATTTCGACGTGCCGATCCATTCCGAGGATTACGTCCACCGCATCGGCCGCACCGGTCGTGCCGGCCGCTCGGGTGCCGCCTTCACTCTCGTTACCAAGCGCGACACCAAATTCGTCGATGCGATCGAGAAGCTGATCGGCCAAAAGGTCGAATGGCTGAGCGGCGACCTGACGTCGCTGCCGCCGCCGGCAGAAGACAGCCGGGACAGCGAACGCCCGCGCCGCAACAGCCGCGAACGTGGCGCCAGAGACGGTGCAGCCCGGGATCACGCGCCGAGAGAGCATGGCGACAGGGATCGTGGGCGCGGACGCGGCAATCGCGCCGCCGCGAGTCATAAATCTGATAACGACATACAGGATAATGGCGTCGACGTGATCGAAGCAGCACCAGTAAAGGCCGACATCGTGAAGAACGAGCGCAAAGCAGAGCAGAAGCCGCAGAACAATGCGCGTAACAGTCGGCCTTACCCGGCAAATGATGACAGCCGCGACCGCCGCCGTCATCGCGACCACGACGACGGCCCGACCCCGGTCGGCTTCGGCGACGATATCCCCGCCTTCATGCTGATCGCCGGCAGCGCCAAGGTCTGAACTTCCAATGGGCAGGCCCGGTCTTGATTTTCCGGGTCTCGGCGTCGGCCTGGTGATTCTGCGCGACGCCAGGATCCTTCTTTACAAACGCATGCATCCACCTGAAGCCGGCTATTGGAATATCGTCGGCGGCAAGGTCGATCATATGGAGCCGGCTGAAGAAGCTGCGCGCCGCGAGGCCGAAGAGGAAACCGGCCTGACGATCGGTCGCATCGAACGCCTCTGCATGAGCGAGCAGATTATCGAGGCCGATCGCCAACACTGGATTTCGATCCTCTATCTCGCCCGCGACGTCGAGGGCGAGCCTCAATTGACCGAACCGGACAAGCTTTCGGATTTCGGCTGGTTTCCCCTGGCAAATCTGCCCGAGCCGCTGTCGGCCTTCACCAAAGCCGCGATAGCAGCTTTGCCTGCTGCCGAGCGCGGCGAATAGCTATTCGGCGCGAAGCGACGCCTCATAGGCAAGCCGCACCCATTTCGCCATCAGATCGGGATCGTCGTAGGCTTCGTCGGGGATCGACCAGTAGGGCATCTTCACCGGCTTGCCGTTCTTTCCCTCATAAGTCCATTGCGTGGCGCCGGCAGCGGCAAATTCCGGGGCGCTCGTCTCGTCGGCCTTCAGCAACATCTCGTCGCGCACTTCGAGCGCGATGATGCGCCCGAGATGATAGATGCCTTTGCCGCCGAACATGCGCTTGACCGTGACGGGGCCGAGCCCCTGAAACATTTCCTCGATCCCGGCATTGTCCATTCTCTATTCCCTCGAAATCCCGGCCACTCCAATCACAGCGCGTGATAATCCCGGTTCATATAGATGAGTGCCGGGTGTTTTTCGCTGAAGCGGACGGCAGCGACCTCGCCGAAGACAACATTGTGCGTCGGCATTTCCTTGATGTCGATCACCCGGCAATYGAAGGCGGCAAGCGCGTCGGCCAGCACGGGCGCACCGGTGGCAAGCATCTCGAAACGGGCGCTGGCGAAACGGTCGTCATTGGCAAGCGACGTGCGCCCGGAAAAGGCATCGGCAACGCCCTGATGATGGGCGCCGAGCGTGTTCAGCGCGAAGATACCGCTGCGGAAGAAGATTTCGTTCTTCGGATTGGTGTTGTTGAGGCAGATCAGCACCGAGGCCGGATTGTCCGAGACCGAGCAGGCGGCGGTGATGGTAACACCGCGGCGCAGCTCGCCCATTGCCGTCGTCACGAGCTGCACATGGCCGGCATAACGGCTCATGGCATCGCGATAAAGGCCGGGGTCGATATGCTGCCTGTTCAACACCTGCTTCTCCGTGCGCGCGCTATTCTGCCTGGATCGACTTGCTATCGCGCCAATATGGCGAGCATCGGTTACCTTTTCTACAATAGGACCGGTGAAAAGCGCCGTGTTGCGCTTGTTTTTCTTTGACGATCGCGGCCTTGCGGATAAAAGGGCATGGACGATGGCTAGGGATCTCCGCCTTTCATGATCAACCTGCGTGGCATAGCAGCTTTTCTGGCGCTGCTGGGAGCGGCGGCTGAAAGCCATGCGGCCGGCGTGACGATCGGCGTCGTCGCCCCTCAGAACGGCCCGCTCGCCCTGCTCGGCGCCCAGATTACCGCCGGCGCCGGCTTCGAGATTCAGCGGTCGGGAAATACCCTCGTCGCCATCAACGAGACTTGCGAGGACAATAGTGGTGCTGCGGTCGCCGATGCGCTTGTCAATGCCAAGGTACAGGTTGCAATCGGCTTTCTCTGCAGCGAAACGCTGGAAGGCGCGCTGCCGAAGCTGAAGGACGCCAACATTCCCGCGATCACCGTCTCCGTGCGCTCCCGCATCCTGATGGAGGATGCATTGAAGAACGGCTGGCCGCTCTTCCGGGCAGCACCCGCCGACGGCGCCGAGGCGGCAAAGATCATCGAGGCGATCCTGAAGGACTGGGCCGCCGATCCGATCGCCCTGATCGAGGACGGCACCATTCATGGCCGCGAACTGACGGAAGCGGTGCGCAATGCGCTGGAGCAGAACGGTCTGAAGCCGGTCTTTACCGATACCTACCGTCCGGGACAGGAGCAGCAGATTGCCCTTGTCCGCCGCCTGAAACGGGCCGGCGCCACCAGGGTCTTCATCGGCGGCGACCGCAACGACGTCGCCGTCATCGCCCGCGACGCCAAGGCCGAGAACATCCCGCTGTCCATCCTCGGCGGCGATGCCATGCGCGCTGCCGACCAGCCGCTGCCGCTTGATTCAGGCGTGCGCGCCGTCGCCCTGCCCGAATACGCCCTCCTGCCGGAAGGCACGGCTGCTGCCGATGCGCTGCACGCCAAGGGCATCGAGCCGGAAGGCTATGTCCTGCCGTCGCTGGCCGCGGCATTCATTGCCGGCCAGGCCGGGCAAGCCGCCACTGCGGCGGGCAAGCCCCTCCAGGAGACGCTTCTCGGCACGACATTCCAGACACCGGTCGGCACTATTGCCTTCACCGGTGCGCATGAACTTTCGCAAAATCCCTACCGCCTGCTCGAATGGCGGGGCAACGGCTTTTTTCCACCTGCCGCGCCGACGCAATGAGCGGTGCGCCAGCCTTGAATTCAGGCCCCGCGCTCAAATGGCGGCCCATACGGAGTAAGATTTGATGACGCTGCCCATTCGCATTGCCCCCTCGATCCTCGCAGCGGATTTCGCCAGGCTCGGCGAGGAGGTGCGCGACGTGACGGCCGCCGGCGCCGATTGGATCCATCTCGACGTCATGGACGGGCATTTCGTGCCGAACATCTCCTTCGGCCCCGATGTCATCAAGTCGCTGCGCTCCTATACATCAGCCACCTTCGACTGCCACCTGATGATCTCGCCGGTCGACGACTATCTCGAAGCCTTCGCCAAGGCCGGCTGCGACCGTATCACCGTCCACGCCGAAGCCGGACCGCATCTGCACCGCTCGCTGCAGACCGTCCGCAATCTCGGCAAGAAGGTCGGGGTGACGATCAATCCGGCGACACCGCTCAGCGCCATCGAGAACGTGCTCGACGATGTCGACCTCATCCTGATCATGTCGGTCAACCCCGGTTTCGGTGGACAGAAGTTCATTCCGGCGATGGCGAAGAAGATCGCGGCGGCGAAGTCACTGATCGGTGACCGGCCGATCGAACTCCAGGTCGACGGCGGCGTCACGGTGGAAACAGCGCCTGATATCGCGCGGGCGGGCGGCAACGTCCTCGTCGCCGGCTCGGCAATTTTCAAGGGCGATACGGTCGAGGATTATCGCCGGACCGTCGCCGATTTGCGTCAGGCAGCTGAAGGGGCACGAGCATGAACAAGCTTCTGATCATTGGTGGCATGCTTGCTGCCGCATTTGCCGGCCTGCCCGGCCTGTCACTTGCCGGAGACATCGCCAATATCCAGCCGATCGGCTTTTCCGCCGACGGCAAGGTCTTCGGATTTCAGGAGTTCGGCATCGAGGAGAGCGGCAACCTTCCCTACTCTAACACCTATTTCATCGATACCGAAGACGGTCACTATCTAGAGGGCACGCCCTTCCACACGGAGCTGACCGACAAGGACGCCAATCTTTCCAAGGCGCGGCGGCAGAACCTGACGGCGGCGCGCAGCCAGATGGACAAATACGATCTCCTGACCAATCCCGGCCTGATCGCCGCGTTCAATCCACCGACCGAACTCGGCTCGCCTTCGAAGACGATCCGCTACACGACGCTTGCGACCGACGGTCCGCCGAAAGCGCCTTATACGCTCTCACTCGGCGAGATGCCGGTGCCGACGCCGAAGGATTGCTCTGCTGTGGACAAGCGGGTCATCGGCTTCAGCCTGCAGATGATCGAAAAGGAAGGCGCTCCGAACCGACAGGCGGCGCGCCAGGCCACAGCCGTTCCRGCCGAGCGCGCATGTTCGGTCGAATACCGGATCGGCGGCGCGGTGGTCTACCAGCCGGAAGCCGGAAACCAGGTCCATATCGCTCTCGTCCTGGCCTTCGATGCGACAAGGAACGGACGCTGGATCGCCGTTCCGGTTCATCCCTGAGCATGGATCGCCTTAGGGCTGCATGGCCGCCCTACCCCGATCTGATCGCCGGCGCGTTGCTTTGGGGCATGCAGATGCTTGCCGCCGCCATGCTCGGCCTTTACCTGCGCAACGGCCTGCAGACGAGCCGCCTTGCCGAGGTTGCCGCGCTCTATTTCGCCGGCGGCCTGTTTGCCTGGCCGTTCGCCCTGCCGGTTGCCCGCTTCTTTGCTTATGGCAGGCAGCCGGAAGCGCGTTTTGCCGCTTTTTTCGTAACGCTGACAGCAGCCACGATCCTGATGACCGCCTTCCTCTTCGCCATGGAATACCGCATCTTCTATTCGCGCTGGCACGCGCCCTTCGGCAGTATCGTCTGGGCCTTCCAGTTCGTCTTCACCAGTATCAGCGCCGTCTACCAGTTCCTGGTGATCGGCCTGCGCCTCTTTCTACCGCTCGGCCTCGTCTGCCTTGTCGCAAGCAGCTATCATCTTGCCAAACGCATGCGTTGAGATTGCCGCCCGTCTTTGCTACAGGGGCGCTAAAGCAATTCCAGCAAAAGTGTGCAGCGGTTTTGCGTCCGGAATTGCGTCTTAAACGCTCAACCTCTTGAAGTGAAGGCAGCCGCCCATGATCCCGCGTTATTCCCGGCCTGAAATGGTCGCCATCTGGTCTCCCGAAACCAAGTTCCGCATCTGGTTCGAGATCGAGGCGCATGCCTGCGACGCGCTGGCCGAACTCGGCGTTATCCCGAAATCGGCGGCAAAGACGATCTGGGAAAAAGGCGGCGCCGCCACCTTCGACGTCGACCGCATCGATGAGATCGAGGCCGTCACCAAGCATGACGTCATCGCCTTCCTCACCCATCTCGCCGAGATCGTCGGCCCGGATGCGCGCTTCGTCCACCAGGGCATGACCTCGTCAGACGTGCTCGATACCTGCTTCAACGTTCAATTGGTGCGCGCCACCGACATCCTGCTCGCCGATATCGACCGCCTGCTCGAAGCGTTGAAAAGCCGCGCTTTCGAACATAAGGACACCGTCACCATCGGCCGCTCGCACGGCATCCATGCCGAGCCCACCACCTTCGGCGTCAAACTGGCGCTCGCCTATGCCGAATTCGAGCGCTGCCGCCAGCGTCTCGTCGCCGCCCGCGAGGAAGTCGCGACCTGCGCCATATCGGGCGCCGTCGGCACCTTCGCCAATATCGATCCCCGCGTTGAGGAACATGTCGCCGAAGCGCTTGGCCTGAAGGCCGAACCGGTCTCGACGCAGGTCATCCCGCGCGACCGCCACGCCATGTATTTCGCAACCCTCGGCGTCGTCGCCTCGTCGATCGAGCGGCTGGCAACCGAAATCCGCCACCTGCAGCGCACCGAGGTGCTGGAAGCCGAGGAATATTTCTCGCCCGGCCAGAAGGGCTCTTCGGCCATGCCGCACAAGCGCAACCCGGTTCTGACCGAAAACCTGACCGGCCTTGCCCGCATGGTCCGTTCCTACGCCATGCCGGCGATGGAAAACGTCGCCCTCTGGCACGAGCGCGATATCTCCCATTCCTCGGTCGAGCGCATGATCGGCCCCGATGCGACCGTGACGCTGGACTTCGCCTTGTCGCGGCTCGCCGGMGTCATCGAAAAGCTGCTCGTCTATCCCGAGAACATGGAGAAGAACCTCAACAAGTTCCGCGGCCTCGTCCATTCGCAGCGCGTCCTGCTGGCACTGACACAGGCCGGCACCTCCCGCGAGGACGCCTACCGCCTGGTGCAGCGCAACGCCATGAAGGTCTGGGAACAGGGCAAGGATTTCCTGGAAGAGCTGCTTGCCGACGCCGAAGTCCGCGCTGCGCTTTCGGAAGAGGACATCCGCGAAAAATTCGACCTCGGCTACCATACGAAGCACGTGGACACGATTTTCCGCCGCGTTTTCGGCAACGCCTGAGCGATCTGCAATCAACGATATAGCGGCGCCCTTGCAGGCGCCGTTTTCATATCTAGCTTTTCTCAAGCGGCCGTTGTTTTTGTTTCGGCCCTTTGGCGGCCACAGGACGTTTGCGTGCCTCCGCCTTTTTCGACGGTGCCGCATGTGCTGCTTCGGTTGATTCCGATGTCCTGCAAGCCTCCGTCTCGCCCCTGCCCTTTGCGGCCTTGGCGACCAGCTCGTCGAGACGTTTCAGCTCTTCCTCGTCGAGATTCTCGATGCCGATGAAACGGTTTTCGGCATGGCTTGTCAGGATGATTTCGTTGAGCTTGGCCTGGATCGCCCGCGTGTCGCGTGTCTGGGCGTTCTGCAGCACGAAAACCATCAGGAAGGTGATGATCGTCGTGCCGGTATTGATCACCAGCTGCCAGGTTTCCGAATAATCGAAGAAGGGACCGAGTGCCGCCCAGATGACGACGGCGATCAGCGCCAGGATGAAGATGACGGGTTTGCCCGCCCATTCCGATACCTTTGTTGCGAAGTGGGCAAACAGATGCTTCATCGTCACCACAAAGATCCTCCCTCGACGTCTCCAGAGCATGATGTCGGCGACATCATGCTCTCGGCTAAACAAACTCCGAGGCAGGATCGAGGTTCCCCAGGGATCCGAGATTCCCCCTGGGGGGGCCGGAATTCCCCGCAGGCAAGGCCGTGGTTATGCTGTGACTTCCCGCGCAATCAGCTTGCGATAGAGATGCCAGGTCGCATGGCCGAGGATCGGGATAACAAGCGCAAGCCCGGCAAAGATCGGGATCGTGCCGATGAAGAGCAGCGCGGCGACAATCAGGCCCCAGAGCAGCACCGGCACCGGATTGATGACCATCGCGCGGATCGACGCCGTTACCGCGGCCACCGCCCCGACGTCGCGGTCGAGCAGCAGCGGAAAGGTGATGACGGTCATTGCAAGCACGAYGAGCGCAAAGACGAAGCCGATCAGATTGCCCCAGATGATCAACTGCAGGCCCTGGGACGTGCCGAAGACCGAACGGAAGAAATCCGCCATGCTGCGCGGAAACACCTCGCCGAGCAGATTGCTGTAGAGCGTCTGCGCCGTCACCAGCCAGACGACGAAGAAGGCACAGAGCATCAGCCCGACCGCAACGATCGCCGGCAGCGCCGGCGAATGGCGCACCTCAAGCGCATGCGTCCATGACGTGTCGAGGCCGGCCTCGCGCCGGCGGCTGATCTCGTAGAGGCCGATCGCCGCGATCGGGCCGATCAGCACGAAGCCCGCCATCAGCGGGAAAACCATGGGCAGAAGATTGGCCCCCGAGGTCCAGAGCGTCAGGAAGACGCCGGCGATCGGGTACATCAGGCACAAGAACACATAGTGGGATGGTTTCTCCATAAAATCGTCGTACCCGCGCTTCAGCGCGTCGAAGACATCTGCGACGCCGATGCGATTGACGACGGGCCGTGTGAGACCTTCGCTTGCACCTGTCATAACATGAAATGCCGCCATGGCTTTCTCCTCCTCAGCCGAGACATGGCCGGCGGCGGGTAGGCATCGGCGGGCAAGCCGACACGAAATCCGCAACCGGCACTGGAGGAATATAGCAACTTTCACGGCCCGTGTCGCTCCCTCCCTTGAAATCCCCCTCTTGACATCTTGGACCAGCTTTCTCACATCGGCGGCATCATGAAAGCCTCAGACGCAGATATCCTCATCATCCCCGGTTACACCAATTCCGGCCCGGGCCACTGGCAGAGCCGCTGGGAGGCAAAGCTCAGCACGGCGCGGCGCGTCGAACAGGCCGAATGGACGAAGCCGGTCCGCGAGGATTGGATCGCCCGCATCGCCGAGGAGGTGAACGCCTCGACCCGTCCGGTCGTTCTCGTCGCCCATTCGCTGGGCGTGCCCTCGATGATCCACGCCATCCCGCATTTCCGCACGCCTGTGGCAGGCGCCTTTCTCGTCGCCCCGCCCGATGTCGCCAATCCCGATATTCGCCCGAAGCACCTGATGACCTTCGGTCCCTATCCGCGCGATCCGCTGCCCTTCCCGTCGATTACGGTCGCCAGCCGCAACGATCCGTTCGGCAGCTACGAGCATGCCGACGATGTCGCCAGCAGCTGGGGCTCCTTCCTCGTCGATGCCGGCGAAGCCGGTCATATCAATGCCGATTCCGGTCATGGCCCCTGGCCCGAAGGCACCATGGTCTTTGCCCAGTTCCTCGGCCGGCTCTCTGTCTGATCGAGGAAAAGGCGCCATCCCGCTTGTTGAGCAACTGCTTTCTAAGTCTTTCTTAATGGAATGACAGCAGACTGCGCCGAAGTGAAATAAGCGAGAATGCCCGTGAAGAAAGCCAATCCAGAGGCCGGTGATCCGCATGGCGATGCCGCAGCGGCTGAGGCAGGCATCGGCAATGGGGCAGCCGACGATTCCGACCTGGCCGAGCGGGAGAGCCGCTGGAATTATGCGCTCGTCGGCTCGGGCCTTGGCGTATGGGATCACAATTACCGTCTCGACCGGAAATATTACTCGCCGACGTGGAAAACCATCCGCGGCATGGCGCCCGACGAGGAAGCCGACGGCGATTACGAGGCTTGGCTGCAGCTCGTCCATCCCGACGATCGCGATTTCGTCGTCCATGCGATCGACCGGCAGAACGCCGGCGATCCCAATTACCAGATCTTCGAATATCGCGAGCGTCACAAGGACGGTCACTGGGTCTGGATCGAGTGTCGCGGCGCGTGCGTCGAATGGGACGAGAACCGCGTGCCGACGCGCATCATCGGCACGGATACGGATATCACCGCCCGCAAGCAGGCCGAGGAGACGCTGTCGCGTTTGTCGCGCCGGCTCGATCTGGCGCTGGAGGTTTCCCGCATCGGCGTCTTCGAAGCCGATATCGAGCATGATACCGTCGAATGGGACGACCGCCTCATCGCCATTTACGGGCTGCAGGGCGCCTCGCGCCAGATCGCCAGCGACGCCTGGGCGAAAAGCCTGCATCCCGAAGACCGCGAGCGCGTGCTTGGCTTGTCCGACCGTAGCGTCGAAAGCGGCCGCGATTTCCAGCAGGAATACCGCATCATCCGCGGCGACGGCGTCGAACGTGTCATCCGCGCCCGCTCGGCCTTCTTCATCGACGGCAACGGCCACCGCAAGCTGATTGGCGCCAACTGGGACGTCACCGAGGAAGTCGCGCTCCGCAACGAGCTGCAGCGCGCCAAGGATCTGGCCGAGGCGCGCAACCGCGAGCTCGAAGCCGCCAAGGAGAGCATCGAGCACCTGGCGCTCCACGACTATCTCACCGGCCTGCCGAACCGCCGATATCTCGACAAGATGCTGGGCGAGCGTTCGGCCGAATGCCGGGCCAAGGGCCTGGCACTGGCGATCCTGCATATCGATCTCGACCGCTTCAAGCAGATCAATGACACGCTCGGCCACCGGGCCGGCGACGCCATGCTGCAGCATGCCGCAAGCGTACTGAGGAATTCCGTCCGCGCCGCCGATTTTGTCGCTCGCATTGGTGGCGATGAATTCGTCATCCTCTGCGCCGTCGATCCCGCGTCGAAGAAGATCGCCGGCCTTGCCGAACGTGTTATCCGCGAATTGCGCAAACCCGTCAGATATGAGGGGCACGATTGCCGTTTCGGCGCCAGCGTCGGCATCGCCATCGATAGCGGACCGACGCTCGACGTCAAGCAGGTGCTGCTCGACGCCGATATCGCCCTCTATCGTGCCAAGGGCCTGGGCCGCAACCGCTTCGAATTCTTCTCGGCCTCTGCCCGCCGCGACATCATCTCCGCCAAGCACCTTGCCGACGAGATCCTGATCGGCCTCGAGCGCAATGAATTCGTGCCCTTCTACCAGCTGCAGTTCGATGCTCGCACGCTCGATGTTGCAGGCGTCGAAACGCTAGCCCGCTGGCAGCACCCGGTGCACGGGCTGCTGACGCCAGACCGCTTCCTCGATATCGCCGAGGATCTCGACGTCGTCTCGACCATCGACGCCCTCATCTTGGAGCGCGCCATTGCCGACCGGAAGGCGTGGCTGAAGGACGGGCTGCCGATCCCGAAGATATCGGTCAACGTCTCCGCTAGGCGGCTCGCCGATCCCGATCTCGGCAAAAAGCTTCGTGCCCTGAAGATCGAGCCCGGCACATTCTCCTTCGAACTGCTGGAATCGATCTCGCTCGACGATTGCGACGAGGCGGTGGCCGCCAACCTGAAAAAGCTGCGCAAGCTCGGCATCGACATCCAGATCGACGATTTCGGCACCGGCCATGCCTCGATCGTCAGCCTGCTGCGATTGAGCCCGAAGACTCTGAAGATCGACCGCGAGCTGATCCGCATGCTKCCGCAATCGGCCGAGCAGCGCAAACTCGTCGGCTCGATCATCGATATCGGCCGCTCGCTGAACATCCTCGTCATCGCCGAGGGCGTCGAAACGGCGGATCATATCCGGATTCTCGAAGAACTCGACTGTGACACGTTGCAGGGCTACGCGCTCGCCCGGCCGATGCCGGCCATGCAGATCCCCTCCTTCATCCGCGCCGGAAGCTGGCGCCACGGGCAAATTGCCGCTCGCGCGCTACAGACGCAGCTTCGCCGCGCGCTGCCAGGCAGAGCCGCCAAATAAAAACCTGCATAAGCGGCCCGCCATTTCGCCTTCATTCCACCGTACTGGAAAAGGCGCTACACTCGTCCTGCGAATTCATTCGATTCTCTTGKCGGTATTCCGTAAAATCGGAAACCGGGACCGCGAAATCCGGAAACCGGGGCCACGAAATCTGGAAACCAGGGAAGGAGCGACAGGCGGATTGTGAAACCCTCTCTTTTCCTTTAAGGGGACGCCACGAGATCGATCCACTCGCGCTATCCCAAGAGCGCCAACAATAGAGAATGACCACGATGAACCGTCGCCGCCGTATCTACGAGGGCAAGGCAAAGATTCTGTATGAAGGCCCGGAACCGGGCACTTTGATCCAGTTCTTCAAGGACGATGCCACTGCCTTCAACAAGAAGAAACACGAAGTCATCGATGGCAAGGGCGTCCTCAACAACCGCATCTGCGAATATATCTTCAGCCATCTGAACAAGATTGGCATCCCTACTCATTTCATCCGCCGGCTCAACATGCGCGAGCAGTTGATCAAGGAAGTAGAGATGATCCCGCTGGAGATCGTCGTGCGCAATGTCGCCGCCGGTTCTCTCGCCAAGCGCCTCGGCATCGACGAAGGCGTCGTGCTGCCGCGCTCGATCATCGAATTCTATTACAAGTCCGACGCGCTCGACGATCCGATGGTCTCCGAAGAGCATATCACCGCCTTCGGTTGGGCAAACCCCGCCGAACTCGATGACATCATGGCGCTTGCCATCCGCGTCAACGACTTCATGACCGGCCTCTTCCTCGGCGTCGGCATCCAGCTCGTCGATTTCAAGATCGAATGCGGCCGCCTCTTCGAAGGCGATATGATGCGCATCATCCTCGCCGACGAAATCTCGCCGGACAGCTGCCGGCTCTGGGATATCGAAACCCACGAGAAGATGGACAAGGACCGCTTCCGCCGCGACCTCGGCGGGCTGCTCGAAGCCTATTCCGAAGTTGCGCGCCGTCTCGGCATCATCAATGAAAACGAGCCCGTGCGCGGCACCGGCCCGGTTCTCGTCAAGTAAGGCAGGAAAGACAAAGTGATCAAGGCTCGTGTCACCGTCACGCTGAAAAACGGCGTTCTCGATCCGCAGGGCAAGGCTATCGAGGGTGCGCTTGGCGCCCTCGGCTTCTCGGGCGTCGGCCATATAAGACAGGGCAAGGTCTTYGACCTGGAGCTGGAAGGCGCCGACAAGGGCAAGGCCGAGGCCGACCTCAAGGCCATGTGCGAAAAACTGCTCGCCAACACGGTGATCGAGAACTACGCAATCGCGATCGACTGATGATCACAGACCCGTCGTCCGGCGGACTTTGAGGATTTGGCGTCATGATGAAAGCAAAGCTGGAGACGGAAGTCTCGAAATATATGAGCTATGTTTTGCGTCATGCGCCTGATGCCGCGGGTTTGACGCTTGATAGCGAGGGTTGGGTGTCGTTCGATGAGCTCGAAAAGGTGTTGGCGTCGAAATACGACGTTTCCCGCGCCGATATTATCGAGATTGTCGACAACAATCCAAAGAAGCGCTTCACGCTCGCCGATGGCAGAATTCGCGCAAACCAAGGTCATAGCGTCGATGTCGATCTCGCATTGAACCAGGTTGAACCGCCCGCCGCTCTTTTTCACGGCACGTCTCTGACGAACTGGCACTCGATCGAGCGCGAAGGCTTGAAGAAGATGCAGCGGCACCACGTTCATCTGTCGGCGGATGTCGAAACGGCGAAAATTGTCGCAGCGCGCCGCAAGGGTGAACATATCATCCTGCGTGTGGATGCGGCCCGCATGTTTTCAGAGGGTCATTCTTTCTTTGTCTCCGACAATGGAGTATGGCTCGCCGAAAGCGTTCCAGTTCAATATCTTTCGCGAAACGCAGGGACCCCATGAAATCAGCCGTCGTTCAACTTCCGGGCCTCAACCGTGACCGCGACATGATCGCCGCCCTGACCAAGATCTCCGGCAAGCCGCCGGTGACGATCTGGCAGACGGAAACCGAGATCCCCGATGTCGATCTGATCGTCATCCCCGGCGGCTTCTCTTATGGCGATTACCTGCGTTGCGGCGCGATCGCCGCCCGCATGCCGGTCATGCAGGCGATCATCGACAAGGCTGCAAAGGGCGTGAAGGTGCTCGGCGTCTGCAACGGCTTCCAGATCCTCGTCGAGGCCGGCCTCCTGCCCGGCGCGCTGATGCGCAATTCCTCGCTGAAATTCGTCTGCCGTGAGATCAAGCTCGAAGTCGTCAACGCCGAGACGGACTTCACCCGCGCCTACGCGCAGGGCCAGGTCATCCGCTGCCCGGTTGCCCATCACGACGGCAATTATTTCGCCGACGAAGCGACGCTGGCTGCGATCGAAGGCAATGGCCAGGTGGTGTTTCGTTATGCCGAGGGCACCAATCCGAACGGCTCGATCAACGACATCGCCGCTGTCATGAATGAAAAGGGCAACGTGCTCGGCATGATGCCGCATCCCGAAAACCTGATCGAAGCCGCTCATGGCGGCTCGGACGGTCGCGGGCTCTTCGCCTCGGCGCTCGACGTCATCGCCGCCTGAGCCCGCACCTTGCCCAAAAACGCACAGCGGTCTTGGGCAACGGCATGCACCCGAAAATCCTTCCGTCCGGATCTGGAGCAAGATTGATGCGCCCTCGCCTCGCAAACGCCGCCCTGTTGACCGCTGTCGCAGCCATGGTCGCAGCCTGCCAGACGCCGGCGCCGACAGGCCCGAACCGCGCCGCGCTGCCGACCATGGAACGCGTGGCGCTCGGCGCCAATGCCTGCTGGTTCAAATCGGGCGATCCGGCCTTTGCAGCCTATAAGCTCGCGCCGGAGCTCAATTCCTTCTCCGGCCGGCCGCGCATCCTGCTTGTCCACAAGGGCAGCCCGGAAAGCCGGCCGCTGCTCGTCGTTCAGGCCGAAGGAAGCCCGTCGCGCCTGCAGGCCTTCGGTCCGATGATGTCGGAACCGGTCGCCGGCCGCATCACCACCGACGTCAATCGCTGGTCGGCAGGCAGCAAGGCCTGCAGCTGATCGCCCCGATCAGTCCGCAAAGGTCGATCAATCCCAGAAAAAC
Organism: Rhizobium sp. 01N447_2; assembly: GCF_056399245.1. Lineage (NCBI taxonomy): Bacteria > Pseudomonadati > Pseudomonadota > Alphaproteobacteria > Hyphomicrobiales > Rhizobiaceae > Rhizobium > Rhizobium sp. 01N447_2. Next base: position 1,170 of record NZ_JBFTQY010000042.1, on the reverse strand, counting down.
GACTTGCTGACTTCGCGTGCCGCATCCGACTGCGACACCCCGATATCCTTGAGTTCAGCCGCCGTCAGGCCTCTCAGCGCGCGCCGGCCCTCCCGCTTCTGCTGCCAGAGAAGAATGGCGGCCCATATCCGCTTGAGACGCGTCGTCTCCTCGGCAGGCGCGGTCGGCAGGACAATTTGTCTCCTGTCGTCATAAGAGACAATCGGTACAATCGGCATTTTCATTTCGGGTAAGGCAGACATCCCAGAATCCTCTCGGTTCGTCCGTTCGGATTGTCTCTTAGGCTTGACGGGTACAATGTGGCAATATATACAATTGTCACCATGACAAATTGGCTTCCTGATATTTCCCGTGGTTCCGGGCCGGTCTATCTCCGGCTTGCCGACAGCATCGAATCCGCCATATCAAGCGGCACCCTGCCCGCTGGCAGCAAATTGCCGCCGCAGCGCAACCTCGCCTATGATATCGGCGTGACGATCGGCACGATCGGCCGCGCCTATGCGCTGGTGCACGAGCGCGGCCTCGTCGCCGGCGAGGTCGGGCGTGGCACCTATGTGCTGAACCGCTCCGAGACGCCGCCCGGCGAACAGATCGACCCGCTGACCGTCTCGCTCGGCGGCACCCGCGTCCACGATGCGCCTGCCAACAAGATCCGCTTCGATACGACAGCCGCCCCCGATCTCGGCCAGGGCAAGGTCATCGCTGGTATCCTTGCCGAGATCGGCGAGCAGCATTTCTCCGAGATTTCTTCCTATTCCCGCAATTTCCCGAGCAACTGGTTCGAGGCCGGCCGCCTCTGGCTTGCCCGCAGCGGCTGGATGCCGGAAGCCGAAAACATCGTGCCGACGCTCGGCGCCCATGCGGCGGCGATCTCAGTCATTGCCGCCGTCTCGGCGCCGGGCGACAAGATCGTCTTCGAGCATCTCACCTATACGCAGGTCAGCCGCAGCGCCCGCCTTCTCGGCCGGCGCACGCTGACGGTCGAGTCTGATGAACTGGGCGTCATCCCCGAGGATTTCGAGCGGCTCTGCCAGCAGCAGCACCCGAAGATCGCCTTCCTGATGCCGACTGTCCACAATCCGACGGTGTCGATCATGCCCTATGAGCGGCGCGTGGCAATCGCTGCAATCGCCAGGAAACACTCGGCGGCTGGCTGATAGAGGACGAGCT